>JAZSAA010000264.1:0-2740 GCA_045601625.1 Clostridia bacterium
CAGGCAGAACACGCCGATGGGGCTGAGCTTCAGGATCATCTCCATGGCCTTCATGCAGATGTCGTTGGCCATGTCCACGGCGTAGAACTCCACGTCCTTGCCGTCGTTGATCAGGATCAGCGCAAAGCCGATGACCAGCGATGCCACGATGATCTGCAGCATGTTCGCGTCCACGAAGGGCTTGATGAAATTGGAGGGGAAGATGCCCACCAGCGTATCCATGAAGTTGACGCTGGTGGCCGCGGGCTCATAGGCCAGGTTCGTCGTTGAGAGCACCGGGAAGATGCCCTTAAACAGGTTGGCGAACAGCAGGCCGATGGCTACCGCGAAGGCGGTGGTGCACAGGTAGTAGACCACGGTGCTGCCGCCGATGACGCCCACCTTCCTGATGTCGCGCATGGACACCACGCCCGCCATGATCGAGAAAAACACCAGCGGGCACACGATCCACTTGATCAGGTTCAGAAAGATGGTGCCGAAGGGCTTGATGTAGCCGGTGGCAAAGGCCGGATTGCCCGTGAACGCCACACCGGCGATGATCGCCAGCACGAGGGCGATGAAGATCTGGGTGGACAGGGCCATCTTCTTCTTTTGTTGTATGGATTCAACCTCCTCTGTCGTCGTGTCACTTCGATTATAACATATCCGACGACAACTTGTCTACATTTGCGATACCCCTTCCCTTACAAAACCTTGCTTTACAACCTCCCGCTTTCTGTTATAATGTGCGGCAGTGATGATGAAGGATGTGACCGACCATGGCCCTCGCCCCCTCGACCTATCTTCTCGTGCTGCCCCTGGTGTTCCTCGCGGCGGTGGTGGACGCCATCGCGGGGGGCGGCGGGCTGATCTCGCTGCCGGCCTATACCGTCGCGGGGCTGAACTACGACTACGCCTCGGGCAACAACAAGTTCTCCTCCACCTTCGGCACGCTGATGGCCACCATACGCTACGCCCGAAGCGGCGCGGTGAAGCCCAGGCCCGCCACCATCGCCGCGGCGCCGGCCCTGCCGGGCTCCTGGCTGGGCACCCGGGCGGCCATGGCCCTGGGCAACCGGGTGATGCACGTCTTCATGGTGTTCGCCATACCGGTGGTGGGCGCGCTGGTGCTGCTGGAGGGCTAAAAAGCCGAAAGGGTCCCGCGCCCCTTCACCCGGCGCCAATACCCCCTCTGCGCCGCCATCGGGCTGGCCATCGGCTTCTACGACGGCTTCTTCGGCCCCGGCACCGGCACGCTGCTGATCCTGCTGTTCACCTGGCTGCTGGGCATGGACATGGTCAGCGCCTCGGCCACGGCCAAGCCGGTGAACCTGGCCAGCAACATCTCCTCCCTGATCACCCGCATCGCCGCGGGCAACGTGCTCTTTGCGCTGGCTCTGCCCGCCATGTGCTGCTCGCTGGCCGGCGGCTGGCTGGGAGCAAAGCTGGCCCTCACCCGTGGGGCGAAGCTCATCCGGGTGGTCATGCTGGGCGTGCTGGCCCTGCTGACCGTGCGGCTGGCGGTGGAATGGCTGGGGTGAGCCACTTGTGCTATTTGATATTTTGTGATAACATGAAGGCGCTTGGAATGACAAATTCTGATTTATCGAGCAGGGCTCGATAAATCAGAATTTCCCTGCCATCCATCTCCCACACCAAAGGAGCCGATCTCATGAAAACCGCCTTAATCATTCCCGCCTACAAGCCCGCGAAGGAGTTGCTGGGACTGCTTGAGCAGTTCCAGGGCAACGACGACTTCCTGCCCGTCGTAGTGGACGACGGCAGCGGGCCGGAGTTCGCCCCCATATTTGACGCCCTTCCCGAAGGGGTCACGCTGCTGCGGCACCCGGAGAACCGGGGCAAGGGCGCGGCGCTGAAGACCGCCTTCCGCCACGTGCTGGACAACTGCCCCCAGTGCGCCCTGGCCGTCACCGCCGACGCTGACGGGCAGCACCGTTACGGCGACATCCTGAAGGTCTGCCAAACCGCCGCCGCCCGCCCGGGCACACTGGTGCTGGGCAGCCGCAAGTTCGAGGGCGACGTGCCCTTCCGCAGCCGCTTCGGCAACGGCGTCACCCGCAAGGTGTTCAGCGTGGCCAGCGGCGTCAGCGTCTACGACACCCAGACCGGCCTGCGCGCCTTCGACCGGGAGGTCATGAAGCGGTTCGTGGACATCCCCGGCGAGCGCTACGAGTACGAGATCAACATGCTGCTCACCGCGGCCCAGTCGGGCATCCCGATCAAAGAAGAGTGGATCGAGACGGTCTACCTGGAGGACAATGCCTCCTCCCACTTCAACCCCTTCAAGGACTCCTTGAAGATCTACATGTGCATCTTCAAGTTCGCTGCGTCGTCGCTGCTGGCCTTTGTGATCGACTACGTGCTGGTGCTGCTGTTCAGCGCGCTGACAAAGGGCTGGGGCGCCAACGCATCGCTGAACTTCAGCGTGATCGCCGCCCGGCTGATCAGCGCCACGGTGAACTTCACCGTCAACCGCCGGGTGGTGTTCAACGGCAACGAGAGCTTCGGCAAGGCGCTTCTCAAGTACGCGGCGCTGGCCGCCGTGGTGCTGGCGCTGAACCTGGCGCTGATGCACCTGCTGACCATCAACCTGGGCTGGCCCATCCCGCTGGCCAAGATCCTGGTGGAAGTGCTGCTGTTCTGCATGAACTTCGTGGTGCAGGGCAAGTTCGTGTACCGCAAGCAACAATAATCGTGAGGGCTGACGCATGGATTACACCGCCATGGAGCAATACTGGAT
>JAZSAA010000265.1:0-12168 GCA_045601625.1 Clostridia bacterium
AGGAAACGGTAGAGGCTTCAACGTTTCTTGATCCCTTGAATCAAAAGAAATCCGTTAGGATTTCCTCCTCCACTAACCACTAAATACTAAATACTAACCACTGAAATTCTGATTTGTCGCCCCGCGACAAATCAGAATTTAGCGATAATCTCCCCGCTGTTCTTATATATGCTTCCCTCCGGCACGACGCCACGGACGCAGGAGGTGGGGTAGATGTTGCTGCGGCGGCCGACGACGGTGCCGGGGTTCAGCACCGAATTGCAGCCGCACTCCACGTAGTCGCCCAGCATCGCGCCAAACTTCTTCAGGCCGGTCTCGATGCCGCCCTCCGGGGCGTGGACGACGACCAGCTGCTTGTCGCTGCGCACATTGCTGGTGATGGACCCCGCGCCCATGTGGCTGCAATAGCCCAGTATGGAATCGCCCACGTAGTTGTAGTGGGGGGTCTGGACGTGGTCGAACAGGATCACGTTCTTCAGCTCGCAGCTGTTGCCCACCACGCAATCCGCGCCCACCAGGGCCGAACCGCGAATAAAGGCGCAGTGCCGCACCTCGGTGTTGGGCCCGATGACGCAGGGCGCGCCCAGATACGCCGACGGGAACACCTTCGCCGTCCTGTGCACCCACACGTGCTCCGAGACCTCCTCGTACTCATCCCCCAGGGTCGGCCCCAGGGCCAGTATGAAGTCCTTGATGCCCTTCAGCGCCTCCCAGGGGTAGGTGAACCCGCGCAGGTAGTTGGCCGCGAGGGTGTGGTTCAAATCAAACAGGTCGGTGATTGTATACATAATTACCTCCGTTCGAGTCAATTTGAGAGTTAAGAGTTCAGAGTTTAGACAATAGCCGTCGCCATTCTTCTCTGAACTCTTAACTCTATTCAACCGTAACGCTCTTTGCCAGGTTCCTCGGCTTGTCCACATCCAACCCCCGCGCCACGCTGGTGTAGTACCCCAGCAGCTGCAGGGGCACAACGGCCAGGCTGGCCATGAAGTGGGGGTCGGCCTTGGGCACATAGACGGTGAAGTCGGCGGTATCCTCGGCGCTGTAGTGGCCGTAGCTGGTCAGGGCCATCAGGTAGGCGCCCCGGGCTTTGCACTCCACCATGTTGCTGACGGTCTTTTCAAACAGTCCGTCCTGGGTCAGCACGCCGATGACCAGCGTGTTGTCCTCCACCAGGCTGATGGTGCCGTGCTTCAGCTCCCCGGCGGCGTAGGCCTCGGAGTGGATGTAGCTGATCTCCTTCATCTTCAGGCTGCCCTCCAGGCTGACAGCGTAATCGACGCCCCTGCCGATGAAGAATATGTCTCTGGCGCTGGCGAATTTCGCCGCGAACCACTGTATGCGCTCCTTGTCCTCCAGCACCCGGGCGATCTTGTCCGGCAGCGCCAGAAGCTCCCGCACGTAATTCGCGCAGGCTTCCTCGTCCAGCGCGCCCTTCGCCCGGCCCAGGGCCACGGCCAGCGCGTCCATCGCCGCCAGCTGGGCGGCGTAGGCCTTCGTGGTGGCCACGGCGATCTCCGGCCCCGCCAGCGTGTACAGCACGTTGTCCGCCTCCCGGGCGATGGTGGAACCCACCACGTTCACCACGGCCAGCGTGCGCGCGCCGCAGCGCTTCGCCTCCCGGAGCGCGGCCAGGCTGTCCGCCGTCTCGCCGGACTGGGAAATCACGATCACCAGCGCGCCCTCCGGCAGCAGCAGCCTGCGATAGCGGAACTCCGAGGCCAGCTCCACCCGCACAGGCACGCCGGCCAGGTCCTCGATCACGTACTGGGCCGCCATGCCCACGTGCCAGGCCGAGCCGCAGGCCACGATCTGCACCTGGGAGACCCCCGCGAGCAGCTCGTCCGTCAGCCCCGCGGCGCCCAGGTCGATCCGGCCCTCGTGGACGACGCTGTTCAACGTGTCCCGAACGGCGGCGGGCTCCTCGTGGATCTCCTTGATCATGAAGTGCTCATAGCCGCCCTTTTCCGCCGCCTCGGCGTCCCAGGTGATCTCGGTCAGCGCCTTTTCAACCTCGTCGCCGTTCAGATCGAAGAAGGTTGCCTCGCCGGGGCGCAGCCGCGCCACCTCCAGGTTGCCGATGTAGTAGACGCTGCGGGTGTGCTTGAGTATCGCAGGCACGTCGGAAGCCAGGAAGGTCTCCCCCTCGGCCACGCCGATGATCATCGGGCTGTCCTTCCGGGCGGCGTAGACCTCGCCGGGGAAGTCCCTGAACATCAGCGCCAGGGCGTAACTGCCCCGCACGCGCACCATCATGCGGTTGATGGCGTCCACCGGGCCGATCCTGTACTTGTTGTAGTAGTAGTCCACCAGCTTCACTGCCACCTCGGTGTCGGTGTCGCTGTAGAACTGGTAGCCGTTTTTCAGCAGCTTGTCCTTCAGTTCGGCGTAGTTTTCGATGATGCCGTTATGCACGCCCACCACCGCCGACTCCACCGGCCCCGAGCCGGAGCCCTTGCAGATACCGCTGACGTGGGGATGGGCGTTGGCCTGGCTGGGCTCGCCGTGGGTGGCCCAGCGGGTGTGGCCGATGCCGCAGGAACCCGGCAGCGAGCGCCCGTTGTCGGTTTTGACCGCCAGGTTGCGCAGCTTGCCCGTGGCTTTGACCACCTCGGCCAGCCTTTCGCCATCGCGGACCGCCAGTCCCGCCGAGTCGTAGCCCCGGTATTCCAGCTTCGAAAGCCCCTCCAGCAGGATCGGCGCGGCCGGCTGATTGCCCGTATAGCCCACGATTCCACACATAGCGCAAGTCCCCCCCAATCCCGGTTTCCAAAGAGCAGGCCCACTGCCCCATTATTATATGTGAGCATTTTACCACCGGTATCCGGGCATGACAAGAGATTGCCGGCTTTTTTTCGTGGTTTTTAACGCAGTGGTAATGGTTTTGCGAAGGGCAATCCCAGCGCAAACCAAAAGCCTTCCCCCATGGGGAAAGTGGCCCGGCCGTAAGGACGGGTCGGATGAGGTCCCCCTCACGCTGCGCTTCGCGCCTGTGTGTCAACAGGCGTTGTTCGCCAAAAAGGACCTCATCCGTCTTTCCCGGAACAACGCAAGCGTTTTCCGG
Source organism: Clostridia bacterium (assembly GCA_045601625.1). Taxonomy (GTDB): domain Bacteria; phylum Bacillota; class Clostridia; order Christensenellales; family Aristaeellaceae; genus UBA2862. The sequence goes on from JAZSAA010000265.1 coordinate 3,065, forward strand.
GAAATCCACCTTCCCCACCGGGGGAAGGCCAATTATTTAGTGTTTAATGCACGACCACCTTATATGGCTTCTTGCTGTCCGTCTCGACGGTCACCTCGCCCTTCGCGATCCTGACAATGTACGTCGCCGCCACATTGCCCTTCAGGTCGGGCACCTTCACGGTGATCTCGCCGTCCTCGGGCTGGAACACGTGCAGCTCCAGACCGTCGGTGTAATCGTAGTCGGGGCGCTCCTCGTTCGCGCCCATGGGGATGACGCTGTTCGGCCTCGCCATCAGCGGCAGGGACAAAAAGCCGTGGGTCTCCCGGCGCCAGGTGTTGCCTTCGGCGATCTCGCCCGACAAAATGCTGGTCCAACGCCCCGACGGCAGGTAGTAGTCCACGTGGCCGTCCCTGTGCATCACCGGCGCCACCAGCAGGTTCGCGCCCAGCATATACTGCCTGTCGCAGGTCTCGCAGGCGACGCTGTCCGGGAACTCCAGCAGCATGGGCCGCAGCACCGGCACCCCCGCTTCATGCGCCTCCACCGCCGCGCCGTACAGGTAGGGCATCAGCCGGTTCTTCAGGCGGGCGAACCGCTTCACCACCACGTTGGCCTCGTCGTCGAACAGCCATGGCACCCGGTAGCTGGTGGAGCCGTGCAGGCGGCTGTGGCTGGAGAGCAGGCCGAAGGCCGCCCACCGCTTGTACACGTCGGGGGTAGCGGTCTGCTCGAAGCCGGCGATATCGTGGCTCCAGAAGGCGAAGCCGCTGTGGGAAATGGACAGGCCGCTGCGCAGGGTCTCGGCCATGCTCATGAAGCTCGCGCTGCTGTCGCCGTTCCAGTGCACCGGGAACTGCTGGCCGCCCACGGTGGCGCTGCGGGCGAACACCACCGCGTCGCCCCTGCCGCGATACTGCTCGATGCAGTCGAACACCATTTTGTTATAGAGATACGTATAATAGTTGTGCATCCGCAGCGGATCGCTGCCGTCGAAGTATTTGACGCCCCGCACCGGGATGCGCTCGCCGAAGTCGGTCTTGAAGGCGTCCACGCCCATGGCCATCAGCGCGCGCAGCTTGTCGCAGTACCATTCCCGGGCTTCGGGGTTGGTCACGTCCAGGATCGCCAGGCCCGGCTGCCAGAGGTCGGTCTGCCAGACGTCGCCGTTCTCCTTTTTGATGAAGTAGCCCTTTGCCATGCCCTCGTCGAACATGCTGCTCTCCTGGGAGATGTAGGAGTTGATCCAGCAGCAGATGTGCAGCCCCCGGGCCTTCAGCTTTTTGAGCAATCCCTCGGGGTCCGGGAACACGTCCGCGTCCCAGGTCAGGTCGGTCAGGTGGTTGTCCTTCATCCAGAAGCAGTCGAAGTGGAACACGCTCAGGGGGATATCCCGCTGGGCCATGCCGTCGATGAACGAGGTGACGGTCTTTTCGTCGTAGCTGGTGGTGAAGGACGTGGACAGCCACAGCCCGAAGCTCCAGGCCGGTGGCAGCGCGGGCCTGCCGGTGAGGGCGGTATAGCGCTCCAGCACGCCCTTGGGATCGCCGCCGTAGAAGATGTCGTAGGTCATGCTCTGGCCCTGCTGGCTGAACTGCACCCGCTCCACCTTTTCGCTGGCCACTTCGAAGCTGACGTCGCTGCTGCTCTCCACCAGCACGCCGTAGCCCCGGTTGGTCATATAGAAGGGCACGTTCTTGTAGGCCAGCTCGCTGGCGGTGCCGCCGTCGCCGTTCCAGATGTCCACCACCTGGCCGTTCTTCACGTAGGCGGTGAAGCGCTCGCCCAGGCCGTACACCCGCTCGCCCACGTCCAGGTTCAGCGACTCGATCATGTAATCCCTGCCGTTTTCCCGGTTGTAGGCGTGGGCCATGGCGTGATATTCCGACTCGGTGAGCAGCTTTCCGTCGCCGGTATACGTGACCCGCCAGCCCTTCTTCGCCTTGCTGATCGTGGCCTTCGCCCGGCCGCTCTGGAAGGTATACTCGGTGTCGGTCTCGGTGATGACGGGCTTCACCGGGCGCTCGTACAGCTCGAAATGGGGGCCGCGGTCAATAACGCCCCGCCAGTGCTCCAGCTTCACGCGGATCACGTCCTCCATCGGGGCGGTGAAGGTGACGGTCAGCGCCGGGTGGTTCATCGTGCCGCCCCGGCCCTCCGCGGGCACCGTGGGGCAGACGATGCGCAGGGCGTCCCCGGTGATGGTGGCGTCAAAGCTTTGAATGGCAAAGTGCAGGTCGTACTCCGGCTTGTTCATCCAGTAACCGTTGGTGAATTTCATGGATTTTCCTCCGTTTTTGAAATGAATAAAAAACCTGATTTATCGGGCTGAAGCCCGATAAATCAGAGTTTAATATTTAATTTTCTTTACTCGAACAGCGCCGTGGACAGATACCGGTCGCCGGTGTCGGGCAGCAGGGCCACGATGGTCTTGCCGGCGTTCTCCGGGCGCTTGGCCAGCTGGATGGCCGCCCAGGCCGCCGCGCCGGAGGAGATGCCCACCAGCACGCCCTCCTTCCTGCCGATCTGCCGCCCGGTGGCAAAGGCGTCCTCGTTGGTGACGGTGACGATCTCGTCGTACACCCCGGTATCCAGCACCTTCGGCACGAAGCCTGCGCCGATGCCCTGTATCTTGTGAGCTCCGGCCACGCCGGTGGACAGCACGGCTGAGCTCGCGGGCTCCACGGCCACCACCTTCACCCCGGGCTTCTTCGACTTCAGGTACTGGCCCACGCCGGTGACGGTGCCGCCGGTGCCCACGCCGGCCACGAAGATGTCCACCTCGCCGTCGGTATCGGCGTAGATCTCGGGGCCGGTGGTCTCAACGTGGGCCTTCGGGTTGGCGGGATTGTCGAACTGGCCGGGGATGAAGCTGTTTGGGATCTCCTTCGACAGCTCTTCCGCCTTCGCGATGGCCCCCTTCATGCCCTTCGCGCCCTCGGTGAGCACCAGCCTGGCCCCGTAGGCCTTCATCAGCTGGCAGCGCTCCACCGACATGGTCTCGGGCATGACGATGATGATGTCATAGCCCCTCGCCGCGGCCACCGCCGCCAGGCCGATGCCGGTGTTGCCGGAGGTGGGCTCGATGATGGTCGCCCCGGGCTTCAAAAGGCCCTTCGCCTCGGCGTCATCGATCATGGCCTTGGCGATGCGGTCCTTCACGCTGCCGGCGGGGTTGAAATACTCCAGCTTCGCCAGCACCCGGGCCTTCAGCCCCTCCGCCGCTTCGATGTGGGTCAGCTCCAGCAGCGGGGTATGGCCGATCAGCTGGTCCGCGCTCTTGAAAACATTGGACATATTCATATCTCCTTTGCATCGTTCCTGATGGTTCACATGTAAACGCCGAGAGATTAGAGTTTAGAGTTTAGATGTGGATGAAACCCTGACGGATTTCTATTATTCATTTACTGCGTTGTCGGGCATTGGCGTCATAGCACTGTTTATCTCTAAACTCTTCACTCTGAACTCTATTCCGCAACGCTCCTGAACGCCGCGTCCAGCGCTGCGATCAGGTCCTCGGCCTTCTCGATGCCGATGGACAGGCGGATGGTGTTGGGCTTGATGCCCTGCTGGGCCAGCTCGGCCTCGGTCTCCTGGCTGTGGGTGGTGCTGGCCGGGTGGATCACCAGGCTCTTCACGTCGGCCACGTTGGCCAGCAGCGAGAAGATGGGCAGGTTGTCGATGAACTTCTGGGCCTTCTTCGCGTCACCCTTGATCTCGAAGGTGAAGATGCTGCCGCCGCCGTTTGGCAGATACTTGCCGTACAGCGCGTGGCTGGGCTCGCTGGGCAGGGACGGATGGTGCACCGCCTCCACCTGGGGGTGTTTGGCCAGGTAGTCCACCACCTTCAGCGCGTTTTCGACGTGCCGTTCCACCCGCAGGGACAGGGTCTCCAGCCCCTGGAGGAAGATGAAGGCGTGGAACGGCGACAGCGTCGCGCCGGTATCCCGCAGCAGTATGGCGCGGATGTAGGTGACGAAGGCCGCCGGACCCACCGCGTCGGCGAAGGACACACCGTGGTAGCTGGGGTTCGGCTCGGCGATCCAGGGATATTTCCCGCCGGCCTTCCAGTCGAACTTGCCGCCCTCGACGATCACGCCGCCGATGGCCGTGCCGTGGCCGCCGATGAACTTGGTGGCGCTGTGCACCACGATGTCCGCCCCCCACTCGATGGGCCGCACCAGGAACGGCGTGGCGAAGGTGCTGTCCACCACCAGCGGGATGCCGTGGCGGTGGGCGACGGCGGCGACGGCCTCGATGTCCACCAGGTTGGAGTTCGGGTTGCCCAGGGTCTCCACGAACAGGGCCTTGGTCTTTTCCGTGATGGCCGCCTCGAAGCTGCCTTCCACCTCCGGGTCCACGAACGTGGTGGTGATGCCGCTGGTCAGCGGCAGCGTATGGGCCAGCAGGTTGTAGGTGCCGCCATAGATGGTCTTCGAGGCCACGATGTGCTCCCCGGAGCGGGCCAGGGCCTGGAAGGTGTAGCTGATGGCCGCCGCGCCGGAGGCCACCGCCAGGGCCGCGCTGCCGCCCTCCAGCGAGGCGATGCGCTGCTCGAAGATGTCGTTGGTGGGGTTCGTCAGCCGCCCGTAGATGTTGCCGGCGTCCCGCAGGCCGAAGCGGTCGGCGGCGTGCTGGCTGTTGTGGAACACGAAGGACGTGGACGCATAGATCGGCACCGCACGGGCGTCGGTGACGGGATCGGCGCTCTCCTGACCGATGTGCAGCTGGCGGGTCTCAAAGGCCCAGTTTTTGGAAGAACGAATATCAGACATTTTTTTAGCCTCCTGTATGGTCGATGATGGATGATTCGCCGCGCCGACACCGACACATTCGGTCGGTATTCATCCGCGCGACCAGCAGTCCTTTGATTCGTTGCCGCGTCATCGCCCTCATCTCCCCGCTTGCTTCGTTGGTAAAAGCATACCGCGGGACGCTGGATTTGTCCAATACTCTATTTGTATTGTAGGTTATAGACCAGGGTTATATCCGTGTGTTGGACGGACAGGGTGATCAATACTCCAGAACAAATACTAATCTTCCTTCGATGCTTTGTCAAGCCTTTTCATGCTCAGATTCCCCGAATCGCCCCGCCACCCAGCCGGTCCTCCCCCGGTATTCCACCATGATCCAGCCTTGACGGGTCACTTTGCCGCCGAAGGGCAGCGCGTCGCCCCGCTTCGCCACGCCCAGCACCGCCCCGGCGGCGGAGGGCGCCGCCCTGACGAAGCAGTTCTGGCGAAACCGGACGACGCCTGCCTCCCCCAGGGCGTTCACGACGCCTCCCCGTCGATCAGGCCCGATGCCCGCAGGCCCTCGGCGCAGGCCTCGATGACGTCCTCCAGGCTGCCGCCCCGCTGCAGGTGCTTGCAGATCAGCTCTCCGGCGTCCCAGACCGTCAGCTTCGGGTAGTCCTGGCACAGGCCCGCCCACAGCAGCAGCCGGGTGGCGCTGAACTGGCGGTTCATCAGCCGCTCGAGGGGCATGCCCGCCCGGGCCTCCATCGCGCACAGGCTTTTGACGGAATAGCGCAGTATCCACGGCGCTCCCGCCAGCCAGACCAGGTACCAGCCCCTATCTGTTCGCCTTTTCATCGCCTTCCCTCCTCTCCAAAGCATACGCGCCCAGCGCCGCCGGCAGTTCGGCCTGCGCCAGGAAGCGATTGTGCAGCCTGCGGGGATACTGCTCGTCCCGCTCGCCGATGTGCGCCGCCACCTCCCGCCAGGTCAGGCCGTCGATGTACCGGCCCGCCATGATCTGCCGCAGCCGGCTGTCTTCAATGCCCTCGATGAAACCGCACAGCGCGTCCAGCTGTGCCATGCAGCGAATCCGTCGGTCCGCCAGTCGGTCGCGCAGGTCGATGAGCCGCGCCCCGTGCTCCACGACGGCCCTCCCCCGCCAGCGACAATGGGCGTTGGCCTCGATCTCCGTCTCCAGCCGCTCCAGCCGCTGGGTCAGCAGGATCACCTCGCCCTTCAGGTGTCTCAGCTGCTTCAGCTGCCCAACCTTCCGCTTCACATCCAATTGCCTTCAACCCCCTTTTAATCGAACATTTGTTCTTGATTTGCCGATATTATAAACCGTATTCGGTTAGATTTCAACCCAAATCTTAAAAATTAATCCCGTGTTCGGTTAATTTGTGCTTGTTATACAAAGCCTTATATGGTATAATTGGATCCCCGGAGGTGAATGGCAATGAAGCTGAGCGACAAGCTGGCACGGCTGAAGGCGCGGCGCGGGCTGACCACCGATGCGCTGTCGCTAAAATCCGGCGTTCCGAAGGGCACGATCAACAAGGTGCTCAACGGCGAAACCCGCAACCCCACCATCGCCACGCTGAAGGCCCTGGCCCAGGCGCTGGAATGCCCGCTGGAATGGCTCAGCGGCGAGGGTTCCGCGGCCGTGCCGCCGCCGAAGCCCGGCGACATTCCGGGGGTGCGCCGCCTGGGCGACGCCCCGGACGCGCCTCACTGGTTCGACAGCCTGCTGCCCGTGCTGACCCGCCGGGTACCCCTCCTGGGCACGATCGCAGCGGGCGCGCCCATCTACGCCGAGCAGGAACTGGCCGTGGCGGACTGCGAGGCCGGCCTCCACTGCGACTTCGCGCTGCGGGTCAAGGGCGACAGCATGGTCGGCGCGCGCATCCACGACGGGGACATCGTGTTCATCCGCCGCCAGGACGACGTGGCCGACGGCCAGATCGCCGCCGTGGTCATCGACGACGAGGCCACCCTGAAACGGGTATACCACGTGAAGAACGGCCTCCAGCTGCTCTCGGAAAACCCCAAGTATCCCCCGATGATGTTCACCCTGAACGAGTGCGGCGCCATCCGCATCCTCGGCCTGGCGGTGGGATTTACAGGGACGCTGTGAGTTCCGGTTGGCCGGGGGCGACAATCACCCATTATTTCCCGCTCCCGCCCGCAGCCCTTGCGCGCGGCGGCAAAATGTGATAAGCTATGCTTGCGCCCCGGACCGGTTTGCGCCGCCGGGGCGCGGTTTGATTTGCGAAAAAGGAGCAGCCTATGAAGAAGATCCTTTGCGTCTGCCTGGTACTGTCGATACTGTGGACGGGGTTGGCCCAAGCGGAGGGCGACCTGTCGGCAACAGCCCTCGTGCCGCTGGACGCCCTGCCCGGGGCGGGCTGGCAGTCCACCGTTCAATTCCCGGACTGGAAGGGCTACCTGGACGACACGCTGGCCATGAACAGCATGTTCAGCTTCCGCTTCTACCACGGCCAGGGGACCCTCTATCTGGAGGTGGCTGCGGGAGTGACCGGCTTCAACCTGTACGTCAACGGCGTAAAATACGACACGGCGGGCGTCGGCGAGGGCCTGTGGTCGGCGGACATCTCCGCCGCGGCGGTGGACGGCGTGAACACGCTGCAGGTCACCAACCTCCGGCCCCGGGGCATCGAGAAGGCCGTCACCGTCCACATCCCCTACCCCGTGGCGCTGCCCGGCGACCCGGCCGACGTGGGCATCAACCCCGAGGCGCTGGCCCTGATCGGAGACATCATCGAATCGGACGTCGCCCACGGCTTCACCAGCGCCCAGCTGGCCGTGATCAAGGACGGCAGGCTGGCCGTCCAGCAGGCCTGGGGCCGGGTGAACAGCTACAACCCCGACGGCACGCCCAAAGCCGACGCCGCCCCGGTCACCAACGACACGATGTACGACTTGGCCAGCGTGACCAAGATGTTCTCCGTCGGCTACGCCGTGCAGAAGCTGGTCTCCGAGGGGCAGCTGGACGTGAACACCCCCGTGGTGGACCTCCTGGGCGACGCCTTCGCCGACGACACCCTCGACATCGCCTATCCCGGGGTGGACAACCCGCCGGACCTCGAAACCCAGAAGGCCTGGAAGCGCGGCCTGACCCTGCGGGACCTGCTGTGTCACGAGGCAGGCTTCCCCGCCGCGCCGAACTACAACGACCCGGACTTTGACTTCGCCAGACAGCAGCGGGGCCAGCCGGGGTCGAATATCCTCTTCGCCTCAACCCGGGAGGCCACCCTCGAGGCGCTGTTCAAAACGCCGCTGGTGTACCCGCCCCACAGCAAGACCCTCTATTCCGACGCCGACTACATGCTGGCCGGATTCATCGTGGAGAAGATCACCGGGCAGCGGCTGGACGAATACCTGAAGCAGAACGTCTACGGGCCGCTTGGCCTGGAGCACGTCACCTACCTGCCCCTGGTAAACGGCTTCGCGCCTGACGATTGCGCCGCCACCGAGCTGAACGGCAACACCCGGGACAACCACGTGTCCTTCTCCGGCATACGCACCGAAACCCTCCAGGGCCAGGCGCACGACGAGCGGGCCTGGTACTGCATGGAGGGCGTCTCCGGCCACGCGGGCCTGTTCGCCAGCGCCACCGACCTGGCGAAGCTGGCCAGCGCCATGCTGACCGGCGGCTACGGCGACGTCCGGCTGTTCTCCCGGAACGCCATGGACCTGTTCACCGCGCCGAAGGCCTTCGATTTCAGCCAGTGGGGGCTGGGCTGGTGGCGGCAGGGCGACCAGCAGCGGCCCTGGTACTACGGCACCCAGGCCGCACCGGGTACCGTCGGCCACGAGGGCTGGACGGGCACGCTGGCGATGGTGGACCCCAGCCGCGAGCTGGTGGTGGTCTACCTGACCAACAAGGTCAACTCCCCGGTGATCAGCGACAGCGACCTGAACAAATTCGCCGGGAGCTGCTTCACCGCGTCCACCCTGGGCTTCGTGCCCCAGATCCTCTCCATCGGCATGGACGGGGGCGGCGACATCTCCGGGCAGCTGCTGGACCTGCTGGCCGACATGGCCGTGGAGAGCCTGGGCAAGATTCCCGAAGGCGCGGGACCGGACCACCCCTACGTGAAGAACGCCGTCAGCAAATTCGAGCTGCTGAAAACCAGGGCCGAAGCCGCAGGCAACGGAGAATATGTTCAACTGGCGGAGGAGTGGTTGGGGAAATACTGATTTGTCGGGGAGCGACAAATCAGTATTCAGTATTTAGTATTTAGCATTTAGTGGTTAGTGGAGGAGGAAATCCTTGCGGATTTCTTTTGATTCAAAGAATCGAGAAACGTTGAAACCTCTGCCATTTCCCTTTAATCAAACAAATCCGTCAGGGCTGGTGACTTG
>JAZSAA010000266.1:0-2623 GCA_045601625.1 Clostridia bacterium
GAGGAGCAGCTGGAGCCCCAGCAGCGCAAGGCGCCCGAGGAATAATCGATGGCAAAAGCGAGGGACAGGCCCAAAAGCCTGTCCCTCGCGCATGGTCGCTGCTTCTCACGCAAAACCGTTGCCCGGCTTCCGCGCCACGCAGTGCAGCCGGAAGAAGCCCCGCTTCTCCCCGCGCTCCAGCACCAGCCCGGCCCTGGCGCAGAGCCTTCGCACCTCGTCTACGCCGTAGACGTGCACGTCGCCGTGGCCGGCCAGGTTCACCAGCGGCAGCTCCACATGGTTGAAGAACCAGCGCATCGCCCCGGTCTTCGCCGTCATGTCCCGCAGGATCAGCCGCCCGCCCGGGCGCAGCACCCGGGAGACACTCTGGAAGAAATCCTGCACGTTGGGATAGTGGTGGAAGCTCTGGCAGCAGATCACCGCGTCGAAGCTGCCATCCGGGAAGGGCAGCTTCTCGCAGTCCCCCACCACCAGCTCCACCCCCGGCATGCCCTTCGCCTTCGCCACCGCGATCATCTCCGGTGTCAGGTCGATGCCGGTGTAATGCCGGTCCGGGTATTTCTTCTTCAAGAGCTCCAGCATCGGCGCGGTGCCGCAGCCGCAGTCCAGCAGGTCGGCAAAGGGCTCCTGCTCCAGTTCCGCCAGCATGTCGGGATAGTCCTTGCGGCACATCCGGTAGACGCCGGCCTCGTCGGTCTCGTAAACCTTCGCCGCCCGGGAAAACTCCTTGATCGAAAGCGCCTTGAAATCCGCATCCGTCACGACACGTCACCCCCGCTATAATTAGTATATACTAACTATAACTCCCCGCAGTTGACATTTCAAGGGGATTGTGTGTAAAATTGTATCGGAGGAGGTTATTCGCATGGCTTACAGCACAGACGTCGAAGCGGCCAGGGCGCTGGCCGAGGAAATGCACGCGGGGCAGCTGGACAAGGCGGGGCTGCCCTACGTCACCCACCCCCAGCGGGTCGCCGGGCGGCTGGAGCGCCCCGAGGCGAAGGTGGTGGGCTGGCTGCACGACACCGTGGAGGATACCGCCCTGACGGTGCAGGACACCGAAGCGCGCTCCGGCCCCGAGACCGCCGCCGCCGTGGACGCCATCAGCCGCCGGGAGGACGAAAGCTGGAGCGACTACATCGACCGGGTGGCGCAGAACCCCGTGGCCCGACTCGTCAAGATCAGCGACCTGATCGACAACAGCAACCTAAGCCGTATCCCCCGGGTCACCATGAGGGATGTCAAACGCCAGGCGAAGTACAACAGGGCGCTGCAAAAGCTGCTGGAGGACGATTGAAAACAGTCGCGGCGGCGCCTGCGCCGCCATCGCTTCCTCCCGGGAAACGTGGCTGCGCGGGCACCGCCGCGACATTATCCATCGTTCAATCCCGTCACAGCAGCAGGTTGATGAACCCCATCAGGAAGCCCAGTAGCGCGCCGAGGTACACGATGGCCTTCAGTTCCTTTTTCATGACGCCGAAGATCACCGTCTCCAGCTCGGCGGGATCCAGGCCGTTGATCTTGTCCACGACGATCTTCTCGATGTTGATGGCGCGCAGCAGGCGGCCCAGGTTGTCGCCCAGGATCGAGGTGTACATCCCGGTCAGCTTCCCGATGATCACATCCTCCTTGTCCTGGAAGCGGGCGTAGAGGTCGCACAGGCGGGCGTCCATAATCTCCCCCCGGTACCGCGCCACGATGGCGGCGACGGCGTCCGGGGCCTTTTCCGCGATGATCTCGTCCACCTTTTCCGCCAGCTTTTCCTTGATGGATTTCTGGGCGTTGTCGTCCACCAGCATGGACAGCCACTTGTTCTGGTTGATGAAGTCCATCTTGTCGCCGATGACGCTGTCCACCACCGTGATGCCCAGCTTCGCCTCGACGATCTTTGCGGTCAGGCCCTCCGTCAGCTTCTTCTCCAGCTCCTCGGCGTTCAGGTTGAGCTTGTCTCGCACCTCTTTCCGGGCCAGCAGGTCCCGCACCCGGCGCTCGTCCTTGGAAAACATGCGCAGGAGGGCGCGGGCCTTGTCCTGCAGCTTTGTGACGGTGGCCTCGGAGAGCAGCGTCTGGCGCAGCGTCTCCTCGTTGAGCAGCTGGCCGCTGACCACGTCGCCGATGGACTGGGCGATGCGCCCCTGCTGGGCGGGGATCAGCCCCGGGGTGAAGGGCACGTGGAACTTGCCGATGTACACGGCCTTGCGCGGCCGGAACAGCATGCGGATGGCCAGGTCGTTGGTGATGTATCCGATCACGCCGCCCAGCAACGGGGCGACGATGGCGCGGGCAACTATCATTTGGAAAACGCTCCATTCATTGCTTCAATCAGGGTTCATTCATTTTATACCCCGCGTTTGCGTTTTGTCAAGGCGGATATGCGTCCTTCTTCATCCAACCTTTGCTTGACTTGCGCCGGGGGCGTGGTAAAATATCGCCATACCATGCTAAATTACAAGAGGGAATCGCCATGAACTACAAGCTGCTGATCATCAACCCCGGCTCCACCTCCACGAAGGTGAGCCTGTTTGAAAACGAGAAATCCCTGTTTGAAAAGAGCCTTTTCCACGACGCGCCGGTGCTGCTGCAATACCCCCACGTCAACGACCAGATGCCCTTCCGCTACAAG
>JAZSAA010000267.1:0-13884 GCA_045601625.1 Clostridia bacterium
AATCTAAAAGTAAACATATGCGGAGCAGATTTTTCGTTCTGCCTAAGCAGAGCGGAGGGAGGCGATGCAGCGCATCGTTGACCGCAGCGAGGCAACGGCAGGGCGGAAAAGATGCCCGCAGATGGTTGCATTTTAGATTGAGATTAGTATTATTGTCTCAGCTCTTCCAGCCGCTTCCCCATGGCCGCGCCGGCGGCCTGTACCGAGCACTTCTGCGCCATGTGCGCCTTCGCCCTCTGGACCAGGCCCGTCCGGAACGCCTCGTCCCGGTACAGCTTCCGCATCCAGTCCGCCGCCGCCGCCTCGTCGGGCTCCGCCCAGTGGTACCCCCGGTGGTAGGGCGGGTACTCCCGCTCCAGGGCCACCACCCGCGCGTCCACCATGCAGGCCACGTCCTCGTTCATGAACTCCGTGTTCGCCGACCAGTTCGTCGCGATCACCGGCGTGCCCAGCAGCATCGCCTCCGCCATCACCAGGCCGAATCCCTCCGCCCGGTGCAGCGACACGTAGGCGTCCACGCAGCCGATCAGGCTGTTGAACTGCGCCTTGCCGTAGCTCTCCGTCAGCACGACGACGTTCGGATACCCCTCCAGCAGCGCCCGCATCCGCGCCATGCCCCCGGCGCTCTCGTGGGTCGCCTTGATCACCAGCCCCACGCCCGCCTCGTCCTTCCCGAAGGCCCGGACATACGCCCGGATCGCCCCCTCCGGGTTCTTGCGTTCCGACACGCTGTTGCCGTCGTAGGACAGCATGAACAGGAACACGTCCTCCGGCAGGCCGAAAAAGGCCCGGTCGCAGGCCGGGTCCGTCGCGGGCTTCGCCAGCCCGTAGGGCATCGTGTGCACCGGCAGGCCGGTGCATTTACGCAGCGCCCGGGAGATGAACTCCGCCGGCGTCCAGATCTCGTCGAACAGCCGGAAGGTGTAATGCCACTCCTCCGGAAACTCCGGCAGCTCCCACAGCCAGTAGGCGATGTTGTACCGCTTCCTCAGCTCCCCCGGCTTCAGCCGCCACAGCGCGTTGGCCAGCTCCCCCGGGTTCAGGTGCACCAGGTTCACGCTGTAGGGATACGCCTCCTGTTCCCGCGCCGCCCAGTCCAGGTTGTTCTCCCCCGCCGGGCCGTTCATGGGCAGGTTGTACACCGAAAAGGGGACCCCCGAGGCCTCCAGCCCCCCGGCCACCAGCCGGCAGCTCTCCCCGAGGCCGAAGTCCCCGCGGACGTGCCCCAGCAGGTTCACCCCGAAGGGAACCGACCCGTCACGCTCCCGCTTCCCAGAAAAAAAGGCGGCCATGTAGGCCTTGAACGCCGCTTCCTTCAGCTTGTCCCGCGTGTGCGGCGTCGTCACGGCCTTGAGGGCGGTCTTTAACAGGCTCATCACATACATCCTTCTACGATCTTCTTCAGCTCTCGGGCCGACGCCTCCCAGGAATACCGCGCCGCGTTGGCGTATCCGGCACGGACCAGCCCTTCCCGCAAGCCCTCGTCCGTCAGGATTCGCGCCAGGCCGTCGGCGATGGCCGATTCGCTGTAAGGGTCCACGTACAGCGCCCCGTCGCCGCCCACCTCCGGCAGGCAGCTGACGTTCGAGGCCAGCACCGGCGCGCCGCACCGCTGGGCCTCGATCATGGGAATCCCGAAGCCCTCGTACAGCGTCGGAAACGCGAAGGCGTCCGCCAGCGTGTACAGGGCCGCCATGTCCCCGTCCGGCACGAACCCGACGAACCGCACCCGGTCCCCTTCCGACACGCCCGCCAGCGCCGCCTCCCGGTCGAACTTCCAGCCGTGCTCCCCGGCGATCACCAGCGCGTGGGGCAGCCCCGTGGCCGCCTTCATCCGCTCGAACGCCCGGATCAGCCTCTCCAGGTTCTTCCGGGGGTTGAAGTTCCCCACGAACAGCACGAACCGCCGGGGCAGGCCGTACTTCTCCCGGCACGCCTCCAGCGCGGCCGGGTCCTCCACCCGACCCATGCCCGCCGGCGCGGCGCAGGGCACCACGTCGATCTTCCCCGCCGGGATGCCCAGCACCTCCGCCAGCTCCCGTTTGGTGAACTCCGAGATGGCGATGAACCGGTCCGCCCGCCGGCACAGGTAGCGGTATTGCAGCCGCCACAGGAAAACCCGCGACCCCTGGTAGACCCCGCCCATGCGAAACACCGCCAGGTCCGTGATCACAGGGATCAGCTTCGCGCTCCGGGGCAAAAAAAACGGCGCCTTGGAATCGGTGGTCAGCACCACGGCGTTTTTGCAATGCTTCGGCCCGAGCACGAAGCTCTGGAACAGCACCCGCCCCAGCCCCTGGGCGCTGGTGAACGGCGCGTGCACCTGCTCGCTGCCCGGGTGTTCGGGGAAGGGCGGGCAATCCTTCGGCAGCACCACCCGGCAGGGCAGCGACGCCCCCAGCCGCCCGAACAGCTCCCGCAGCAGCACCCCGATGCCGGAGCTGTTGCTCTTATACTGTAGCGCGTTGATCGTCACTCGCATATTCATTCAGGGCCGGCTCCATCCGTCGCGGAAAGGTATTTGGCCATGACCTGCGGCAGCACGGCCTCCACCCGGTACGCCGCGACCTTCGCCGAAGCCGCCGAGGCGAGGCGCTGCCGGAGGGCGGCGTCCCCCATGAGGCGGGCGACCTGTCCGGCCAGCGCCGCCGAATCCCCGTAGGGATAAAGCAGGCCGCTTTCGCCGTCCTCGATCAGGTCTGTATGCCCCTTCACCCGGCTGGCCACCGCCGGCAGGCCGCAGTGCATGGCCTCCATAAGGTTGAAGGGCAGGCCCTCGGACCGGCTGGCGCTGACGCAGGCATCCGCCATGCCATACCACGAAGGCATGTCCGAAACCTGCCCGGCAAACAGCGTCCGCTTTTCAACCCCCAGCGACGCCGCCAGCGAACGGCACTCCCCCAGGGTCGCCCCGTCCCCGCAGAGCACGAGGAATGCGCTTTCCGGCAGGGCTTTCATCGCCCGGAGCAGCACCGCCTGGCTCTTGCGGGCGGAAAACTCCGCCGCGCAGAGCAGCACGAAGGCGTCGCCGGGAATGCCCAGCCGCTTCCGAAGCGCCTCCCGCGGCTCCGTCACGCGGTCCAGCCGGGAGAAATCCACCCCCATGCCGGGAATTCTCTCCACCCGCTTCCCAAGACGGTACCTCTGCGCCGCTTCAAAATCCCATTCGTTCATCACCAGCAGCAGGTCGGTCTGGGGCGCGACCAGCTTCTCCGCGGACAGCAAAACGCCCCGCTTCAAAGCGGGGGTTTCGTCGTCGAACAGGTAGCCGTGCATCACGTTGACCACCGGGGGGCGGGGCTTCATGCCCTTCACCGCCAGCCGGGTGAAGAACGCGGCCAGCGTCGTGTGGGCGATGACGAGGTCGTAATTTTCTTTTCTTATCTGTCGCCGCAGCATATTCGCGGCCCGGAAGTTCGCCGGGGCGGTCATGCGCTTTTCAAAGGGCACCTCAATGCCCAGATCCACGCCCGGCGCGTCCGCCGGGATGCCGGCGCAGGCCACGTGCCTCTCCCACCCCAGCTTTCGGAAGGCCTCGAGGCAGGGCAGGTGGAAATTGCGGATGTGCGACCACACCGAGGCCGTCATCAGGAGCTTCTTCTCGTTCAATTCTGACGCTCCACCCCGGCCACCAGCTCGTAGCCCAATCTCATATTCACCCTTTTGTCCTGGAAGTCCACCACGACCTCCACCGTCCGCTTCTTCCGGTTCACCCGTGTTATGCTGCCCTCGTAATCCTTCAGGAAGCCGCCCAGGATTCTGATCCGATCGCCTTCATCAAAGTAGGCCTGCGAGGTATCGATGTCGCCTCCGGCATCAAACAGCAGCTTCGCAAAGGAATCGTCCGGTCCGTGCAACCGCCATTCATGATTGGAATACCGCAGCAGCTTCAGCACGTGATTTGTACAGGAGAAAGCCGTCAGCGCATTATCGCCGCCCTCAGGGCGGCCTGGGAAATCGTCGTCCACGGGCGACGGGGTGGGCTCTTCCCCGGCTTTCATTTCAAAAAAAACATAACCCGGCAGCAACGGCACATGCACTTCAAAGGCTTCTTCTTTCGTGCGGCGGTAATGCGTACAGGTGGGAAAGATCGCCCTGGAATTCGGAAACTCCCTCCTGAAACGCTGTACAACCTCCGCCTCCTTGCCCGTTTTACAGAAAAAGCAGCCCCTGTACCTGTTGTCGCTAATCATGTACAATTGCGCTATCCCTCCTGCAAAAGACAAAGCTCCGCCATTTCAGAAGGAAAATCCCTCCTGAATGACATTTCTCTATTCATATACAGGCTACTTCGCTGGGACGCAATCCTCTTCCGTTTCCCCTGTATAAGATGTGTTTCCCGTATGATCAAACTATGCCGCCGGTTCCTCCAGGCGACGCGCCGCGCTCCGGATCATTCAGCCCATGAGTGATGTCTAAATCAGAGATCAAACATTCCCCCGCTTCCACCCTGGAGCGCCGCCGATTGTCAAGACTGGTACAAACAGGCCCTGCGAAAGCGCCCACTTCTACGCATAACTTAACATAATAATATTATACCCCATTTGGTTTCTGATGTCTACATTAATAGCCAAGAAATAACCGAGATTTCTTTATGAAATCATTTCCCCTCATTTGTAACTTTTGGCGCGTTTACAGGGTTTCCACCGCGCGGATACGCTTTTTTGGGGGCTCCGCCTGCGTCTCGCGCGCCCATTTGAGGAACGTCGTGTGGGCCAGATGCAGCCGCCGCGAGGCCTCCCTGGCCGAGATCCGCCCCGCCGCCCAGAGCTGTACATATCTTCTTCCAGGGAAGGATGGCGAATACGTCATCCACCGGGACAAAGCCCCGAACGAGCCCATCACGTTCAGCACATTTGACAATATGTGGCGGCGCGTCCAGAACACCATCGACCTCCACGGCGCGACCAGCCATGTATTCCGCCACACGCTGGGCACCATGCTCTATGAGACCGGCTCCGACACCAAGACCATCCAGAGCGTCGTGGGCCACGCGGATTACAGCACCACCATGAACACCTATGTGCACGCCCGGGACAACCGCAAACAGGCCGCCATGGCCCGCATCAACGACCAGATAACCGCCTGACGTGACGCCTTTTGTGCAGGCGCGACAGGAACGGCCGCTTCAATTAAGCAATCATCAATCCATAAGCCAGGTGTCTTGCAGCGGTTTGGCAAAAATATATAGCAGATTGCCAAGCAACCTGCTATATATTCCGTTAATTATTTGTTATATCGCACACAGCAAGGCCTGCGGGTTCAAACCAGGTCAATGTGCAACTGTTATACCGAGTTTCTACTATTATATGTTGAACAGAAACGCAGGGGTATTTGTGCATCTTCCTGTGCAGCCTGATCCCGCTTTCAACCGTCGCAGTCCCCCGTCGCGGCGACGCCCGGACAGCCATTCATTCGTCCCGTCCCGGCCTTCACCGCCACTTTTCGATCCTTCACGCATACTCCCGGCTGCCCTTCGAGTTGTACACCGAGCCCACCCTCGGGAACCCGTAACCGTCGTACCAGCGCTTCATTTCTGAAAAGTCGACGCCGTACTCGCCGCAGAGCGCCCGCACCTCTCCTTCCGTAAGTAACAGCACATTAAATGAACGCAAAAGACGGAAAAATGGCTTTTCGACTGTGTTATGAGCGTGTTTTCAGCGGCTTATGAACCGAAAAATACTATATATTGTGTATAAGTCCGGCTTCAGGCGCTAAATATAGTTCACTTGCACATTAGAAGTAGTAGTCGATTAAAAGATACGTGGTGCACGCACGGCAATAACTTCTGTCGTCATTTATTAAGGCCGCTTTGGCCCCTGAAAGTAAAAAAATAGCCCGCCAGGTGACTATCGATCATTCTCGACAGTTACCCAGCGGGCTACTGATTTCTCTATTCTGTTATTCTACGTCTTCGTTTATTCTTTTCCCGGTCTTGGCGTATCTTAAACCATCCCCACCAAGAAGGACCTCTTCCCCAATAACGTACTCACCATGGAAGAACTTTGTTGGGTCCATCCCGAGAGCCTCGATCACACGACAGGCCAGCTGAAATGATGCTGTTCGGATATTTCTCTCTCCGCTCTCAAAACTCTGATACTGGCGGAGGCTGATCTTCGCACGATCTGCGACCTGCTGCTAAGTCAGTCCATGGACAACCCGTTTCTCTCGGAGAATGTCATCCATCTTATTTGAAAAATGAACCAATTGAAACCCCATTCTGCATCTCTCCTTTACGAGCATTTGATCGTATTATACGAGCAATTGCGCATAAAGTCAATGCTGGTTTTTTACCGTGCCTTCACAGCTTGCTTCAAATCGAAATAAACCGCGTCAGGGCGCACTACTCCCATAGCCCGGAATGTAACATCCTTTTCCCATCCACAGGTCTCATAAATAAACCGGACGAGCGCCATGATCTTGACGGTATACTGATCCCCGCTCACCCGAAATCTGTGGGCTCCCTCATCATCAATCCCACAGGCCTGAATTCCAAATACCCTATCCTCCGGGCTGAACATGAAGCGAGCATACTCCGGGTGTCCTATCGCTTCGGCTGTGGTTTTATATACAAAGATTCTCCCATTCTTCAAATCAAAGGAAATCCCTGGACTGCTATAATCCAAACCCATAGTTCACCTCCCAGACTTCCTTCACGCATCACTATTCTCTGTAAGCTGCGCCATGGATCAGCGCAACCGGAATCTTTCCATCGTTCCAGTCCTTGATATCCTTCGATTCCCTGATATCCCGTGGGCTGTAGCCGCATGCAGTCAGATGCTCCATAATGCGCTGCCGGTCGTGCTTGAACCAGTACGCAACGAGTACCGGCTGCCCGTTTGCGGATTCGATCAGATCTTCCAACTTCTCCAGCTTCCGCTGATGGATCACACGGGTCTCGACATTCTCATCATAGACAGCGCCGTTGCTCATCTGCAGGAGCTTATTTGACAGGGAGGCAGCATTCGCCGCGTCAATGTCTCCATCCTCCAGAGGGATGATGAGATCCTTTTTCAGCTGGTCATACAGCTTGCCTCATCTTCGCCAAACTGCGCCAGCCGACACAGCCACCAGGCATAAGCGCGGACATTGAAACAGTCTTCTTGTTTGGCTTCCAAATAGGTATCCCAGGCTTCCTGGGTCATGGTGCTATCGGTCAGGTACTGCGAAAGCCTCTCCTTCGTCTCTTCGGATATTTGTGATTCAAAATGCTCACACATGCGTCGAATGGAAGGCAGATGTCCCATGGAGCACCATTTAGCCAGGAGCCGAAAATCTGAGGGCGACATTTTACTTTGACGCTTTGCCAGCCAGCTTCGCTTCGTGATCAGATGTTTTGGGGATCGCTGCTCCCCGTTTTCGTTGCCACTGGAAGCGCCATCAGCGGTGGTGGACGGCGGCTCTGTCACGGGGGCTGTCGTCTGTTCAATGCGGGGCTGGGCTTTTTCTTCCTTCACAGGACAAGATTTTTCCGGTTTGAAAAGCCGTCGAAATAGCTCTTTCAGCACTCCAAGCACCTCCCATCCAGCGCCGGTTCTTTCTCGATCATATCACATTTTCGGGCTGGTGTATAGCCCCAAAATCTGGACCCAACTCTTCAAAATTCCCTGTGGACACCGCCCCAGGTCTGTGCTATCATAGTCCCTGGAAGCGGGGTTCGACACCCCGGCGTCGGTGGCTCCCACAGCTTGCTGAGGGGCGGACGGCACCGGGGGACTGTTATTCTGAATGCTTGGGAAGAGTTAGAGCGGGGAGATGGTGCTGTATGACCGAAGAAGAAAAGCGCGCCCTGGCACTATCCTTCATGGAAGCTGAGAAACAGCGGCTGGAGAACAGTACCTTCGCCGATCATAGAGCTGCCTACGAAGCTGAGACGCACGAGCGAATCGCCACCCGCCAGCAGTATTACAACGACTTCGCCCAACAGGGGATAACCTTCCAGGAGTTTCAAAAGGCCTACAGTGATGCTTACGAGCAGGGGCGCACTGACATGCTCGCCTACCGGTTCTCGTTCTTCTACGCCTCGACCGCCATTGCCTATCATGAGATCTTTTCTGCCACTCCGGAGGACGTGGCTACCTTCATGAAGGCGTTGCCGAAGGCCCCAGCGAGGTGTGCGAATCACGCGGAACTGGTCCAACGCTGCGTAGCGGTGACCGGTTTTGACCCATCCTTCGCAGATGAAAAGAAAACAGAGCCGCGCGTCACACGACGGGATCGAGCGGCAGTGGACAGGATGAGAAAGACCGGGATTACTGAGCGCGACCTGGAGGTTGAGCGCGAAGAGGGCTACCGCGACGGTCGGAACGAACCGTTTTACTTATCCTCCTGCTATGCGGCGGTGGCCATCACATTGCACCGTCAACACGGCAGCAATGTCGGGGACATCGAATCCTTCCTCGACAGGGTAGCTGAGATCACAGATGAAGAGATCAGCGCGGATGACATAATCGAACGGGCACGGCAGGAGGCCGGTGTGGATGTCAGTGAGACGGCCACCATCTCCCCTGAGAAAACATAGTCCAGCCGTGATTCAGTGCATAGCAGGAAGGTGAACACAATGACCTGGCAAAACGCCCTCATGAATGATGCCACCGGCGCGGGCAGTGCAGATCCAGTGCTGGTGGACTATCTACTTGCGAAGATCGATGTGCCCCTCCGGGAAGCACTTCTGCGTCG
Organism: Clostridia bacterium; assembly: GCA_045601625.1. GTDB lineage: Bacteria > Bacillota > Clostridia > Christensenellales > Aristaeellaceae > UBA2862. The sequence goes on from JAZSAA010000267.1 coordinate 8,680, forward strand.
TTACCGGGACCAACAGCACCCAAACAGAAGTGCAAAGGATCGCTCACAGATCTTAAGCGCCCTTCGCGCAATCCGGGCTGTGATTGTGAAGGATACGATCCTTCCCAGCGTCACCCCGTATAGAAGAACATTTAATCCCAGAGACTACCGGGTGATCGACGAGAAAATCCGTGTGAATGCAGGGTTGAGCTGGGCACAATACCAGGAGCTGGCGGAGCGGATAAGGCAGTGACGCTTCTGTGACACTCCTTCTGCTATACTGCTCCCATCGAAAGCAACCGCGGCGAACACAGCACCGAAGGGTGCAGCAGCACACCGCGATAAACACACTACTTACATAACGGCTAAGGAAAGAGAGGTTTTCAACCATGATGAATGAGAATATGAATGAAGAGAAGATCGTCGCACTGACCGAAGAGGAACTCGCCGGCGTTACAGGTGGCAGCCACAGCTACATCGAAGGTGATGATGGCAAGAGCCACGTCCGCACCGGCCCCGGGCTGGATTACAAATCCCTCGGCGTCCTTCACCGTGGAGAGGATGCACGGTACCTCGGTGAAACCGAGATTGACGACCGCGGCGTCCTCTGGTACAAGATCAGGTGGAACGGACGGGAAGCGTGGGTTTCCAGCCGGTACACGAAGAAGGTCAAGTATTGATCACAATCCCCCCAGTCTTAGGGCTGGGGGCTATTTCTTTCGTCGCCCTCTCAAGTATGACAGCACCCCAGCGATGCCTACCACGGCGAGCACAGCGCCGCCCCGCCCACGTTTGGTCTGGAATTGTGCAGATTGAGCAGGGCGGCGGATCGGATCACCATCCTTTACCGTGGCTCTGGCACCTTCCCGTCCACGAGGTCTTGCAGAGTGATGTTGCCGAGATCCAACTCTGGAATAAGTTCCTTAAAACCAGCAAACCGTATAATTCATGTTCAGTATATATTGGTAATCCACGGATTTTGAGACTTTTTTCACAACTCCGTAGTTGGAGGTAATGACTTTCTGGTTTTCCTCCACTTTGTCCAGGTAAATGCATTCGCCGTCATCGCGGAGCTGTACCTGCGTTATATTCCGGGCGCGACGCAACACTCGTAGATTTGTGTTCATAACCTCTTCCCCATCAGCCAATCCAGGAACGCATCCAACGCCACACTGGACACTTCTTCCCGATGTGCCCGCATGATCTCGTCCGAGATTATTGAGCTCAAAATGGCCATGTCCTGCGGCGTGGATACACCGAGTTGGGCGAGTAAGGTTTCATAGAAGGACGGATCTGTTTCCGCTGGCAGCGGCATTGCTTGCCAGAGAATTGATTTGATTTCTTCTTTACGTTGGGTGCGGTTCATGAGGAGCGCCTCTCTGAGGTGGTGTTGGGTTTATGGCCCTATTATACTTGAAATGCAGGGAGCTGTCCACCATGAAAATGGGCAAAAGAAATCCCCGCCGAAGCGGGGACTTGAACTGTTAGCCCAGTGTCTTTGCGAAAAATTCGCCTGTGGCATCCACTGCGTCATACAGGGAATGTAGATCCTCCTCTGCAAATACATTGAACGTGTGATCCATTCCTTCAATAAAGTAGGTCGCGGATTCACCATTACTGCTTGCAGCGACGATTTTCTCGCTCCATGACGGATCCACCGTATCGTCGTTTGTGCCTGCGATGGCGAGCACAGGGCCGTTATAGCCCTTCTCAAACTCAGCCAGTACGTCTGTGTTCGCCACATCGTCACACCAATCCAGGCTGACGTTTAGGTTGTCCCTCCAGTCGAACTCCATCACGAAGAACCCGTTCGCCTTTGCCTCGTCGTAGTCCTCCTGCGAGAAGAAGCCGTCCAACATCATGTCCGGCGCGCCAGCCCAGGTCACGATGGATTTGAAGGTCTCGGGCTCCCAGGCGCATGCCAGCAATGCGTCGGTACCGCCCTGGCTCCATCCCATGACGCCGATGGCGTCGCCGTTGATATTGTCCAGGGATGCGATGTAATTGGCTGCGGCTTTTGCGTCGGCAACGGCGGATTCAAAGTTATATTCCATGTAATCCGCCGTGCTTTCGCCATTGCCGGGGAAGTCGATGCGGATCGTAGCAATACCATACTTCTCTGCGAGGACGGGAGCCGCATACTTATATCCGTCGCCTGCCTCGTCGCGGGTTGAACCGGTGCCGTGGAGCATCACGACCGCCGGGAACGGACCTTCGCCAGCCGGGATGCAGACAGTGGCGGGGATGTCATATTTCTCACCGGGAATGACAATATCCTCCTCGGTATAACCAGTTGCGTCCTCGGAACCGTCCTCGGAGATCGTCTCAGCGATATCCTCGCCCACCAGACGTCCGCTTGTGAAGGCATAGCCCATCGCGCCGCCGCCATAGGTGACGTAGGCCTTCGTCTCGGAGAACAGCACACCCATGCTGTCCGTGCCGACGGCGTACAGGCCCTCAATGGGCTGTCCCTCTGTGTTCAACACCTGGAATTTTTCGTTGACGTCTAACCCGCCGCAAGTGGAATAGCACCAGGAAGAACCGATAATGCCGTAATAGGGAGCACCTGTGATAGGCTTCAGATACTTCGGATCTTTGCCGAATTCGGCGTCTTCTCCTGCTTCACAGGCGGCATTGTGGGCTTCGACCGTGGCTTCCAGCGCCGCGGCGTCCAGACCCATCTTTTCAGCCAGCTCAGCCAAGGTATCGGCCTTGAACACGTAGCCTGCATCGATGGCTGCCTGCAGCACGGCATCAGCGTTATCCATCGGCACGCCTGCGGGAATGCTGGTACCGTAACCCAGGTAGTTTGTGGAGGGACCGTAGGGTACCTCGTCAAAGCCCTCTGTCTTCAGCTTCTGCACCTGGTCGTTGCCGTAGATACAGTAGAAGTGGGGGCCAGAGATCCAGGGGTTGAACATGGAAAGAGCCGTCTCTGCCGTGAAACGCTTGGCGTCCTTGCCCACGGCCAGTGTGTCGGAGGAAATGGCCATATTCAGCGGCATGTCGCCTTGCGACCAAACTGCCGGTCTGCCGGTGGCGTATCCAATCTCGCCTTCCACGGGAACCGTCTCAAAGCCCGGCAGGAAGCCGTCCACGCCGCCCACGTGCACCATCGGGGCCACGCTGATGTTGTAGGTCGCCGCGCCGTTCTGGATGGCGGACTCCAGCATCTTGCCGTCGTCCTGGTGCATGCCGAACAGCTTCCACTCGCCCTTCAGCGGGAAGTAGGTGTTCTCCAGGTATTTCTCCTCCATCTCGCCGCTGCCGGCATAGCCGCCGGTGGCCAGCACGACCGCCTTCGCGCGGATGACGTACTCCTTACCGTCCACCATGCTGTGGGCCTTCGCGCCCACGACCTTCCCGTCCTCGACGATCAGGTCATAGGCCTCGGTCTCCAGCATGTAGGTGCCGCCCAGCTTGACGAAGTTCTCCATGCACTCGGCGAAGAAACCCTCGGTCAGCTTCTTGCCGCCGGAGATGGGCGTGTAAGCCGCCCAGGCGTTTCCGGCGAAGCCGCTGGCCGGGTCGAACTGGAAGCCGTACTGGGTCAGCCAGTCGTCGGTGTAGCCGCTCTCGTCCAGGAACAGGCGCACCATCTCAGGCTTGGCCTGCTGTTCGCCCGCGTCATTGGTGGTGTACTCCAGCCACGCCTGGTACAGCGCTTCCTTGTCGATCAGGTCGTCACCGGCCTTCTTGGTGATGACCTCCTTTGTGGTGGGGTCGGTCCACTCGGGGATCTCCGCCGCCACCTGGCTGGGCACGTTGATGGCCATAGGGCCGCTGGTCAGCACGGCATTGCCGCCGAACTTGGCTGCCTTGTCAATGGCCAGCACATTCAGGCCTTTCTCAGCAGAGCTCAGCGCCGCGGCCATACCGGAGCCGCCCAGGCCGATGACCAGCACATCCGCATTCAGCTCCTCCGACTCATTCACCTGTGGAATGCTGTGATAGAACGCCTTCACGTCTTTCGCGTCGCCACCCGCAGCGGTGATCGCCTCCACTAGGGCCGCCTCCGCGGCTTGCTTGACACCGTTACTGGTGGCCGTCGCGCCGCAGACCGCATCCACGGACACGGACTGATACTCCAGCATGCGCGGCACCAGCGTATCAACCACGGTCTGCACCATGGCCTTGGTATCGGAGATGTTCTCCTGGTCAACGACGATGTTCTCGATCTTATCCTCGCTGACTGTCACCGTCACCGTCACCGGCTCGCTGATGCGGAAGCCGATGCCCTGGCCGACGTATTCGCCGGGCTTCATGGCGACCTTCACTTCCCCACTTACGCCCCTGGCCTGGTCGATGCAGTCCTGCGCCGCCACGAGGATGGCCTTGCTGGTGAAGGAAGCGCCAGAAATGCCATCCACATCCGCGCTCTGGGCCTCCAATATGGCCGCGGGCAGCGCATCGACAGCCTTGCTTCCAACACCGTCCGTCTCGGAATCCCCCACGGCCTTCACATCGGTGATGCCGTTCTCATCGAACGTCATGGTCACGGTGACGTCGCCGCCAAAGCCGGCCTCTGTCGCCTCATACGTCCCTGGCTGGTATGCCGCTTCCGCACAAGCGCATGTCGCAAGCATGCAAAAAACGAGCGTCCAAATCAGTGCTCTCTTGACCATTGATCATTCTCCCCTTCCTTGTTTTTTTTGTATGGCTGTTTGCCATCTCAACATTATTATAACACTATAGAGGGTTGTTGTCCACACCGATGAGCGGAATAGTTCACCCCTCCAGCCTCTTCTCCAACAGCCACGCCCGGAACGCCACCAGCTGCTCCGCCGTCAGCCTTTCCCGCCTTGCCCTCATAATCGCGTCCTGTACAACGCTGATCAGGATTTCGAGATCCTGCGGTGTGGTAATGCCAATCTTGACCAGCGCCATTTCATAGGCTTTCTGTTTATCCCTCGCCCTGGATGGTTCCATTCGCCAGAATGCTTGGGTGATCTCTTCCTTTCGGCGACCACGATCGGGGATTGTCCGCACCACGGTATCCCCTCCTTCTTCATCTCTGGTTAACATTATAGTGACGGATGAAGAGTTGTCAAGGGCGGCGAGGCATAAGAAAGCCCCGGCTGGAATGGTGATCCAACCGGGGAAAATGAAGGAGGGATTTTGAAGATCTATCTTGAACGAAGAGCTGTTCCCTTCGATGGATTTATTATATTCCACAAGGCTGAACTGAACCTAAAATGGCGCTGAACAATCTGTGAACAGTTTGGG
>JAZSAA010000268.1:0-3174 GCA_045601625.1 Clostridia bacterium
GGTTGCCCAGCACCAGCTCGCCGTTGGTGCCGATGTCGATCATCAGGGTCAGCTTCTCCCGGCGCAGCCAGTCGCCGCTGAGCAGGCAGGCCACGGTGTCCGCGCCCACGAAGCCGCCGATCACCGGCAGCATCATAAGCAGCGCCTCCGGGTTCGCCCCGATCCCCCACTCCCACGCCCGCAGCGCCAGCGGCTGGCTGAGGGTGGGATTGTAAGGGGCCTTTACCAGGGAATCCGGCGCGATGCCCAGGAACAGGTGGTGCATGGCGGTATTGCCCGCCAGTGAGACCGCGAATACCCGCTGCCGGGGCACGCCCGCCCTTTCGCACATATCGCCCAGCATGCCGTCGATGGCATTGCGGGCGCACAGCGACAGCGCCTCCACGCCGTTCTGCAGCGCGTAGTCGGCCCGGGAGATCACGTCGCCGCCGTACTGAGCCTGAGGGTTGCGTGTGCCGTCGGCCACGGCTACCCTTTTACCGTTGACATCGATGAGATATCCGGCGATGGACGTGGTACCCAGGTCGAAGGCGGCCATGTAGAGCTGCGGCGCCTCGGCGCAGATCTCCAGCACCCGCCCCTCGGAAACAACCGCCCACAAGTCGCCCTTTTGCGCCGTCAGCAGGCTGCCCAGCGACGCGCACAGCCGGGGGTTGGACTCGGCCACGTGGATGCCCGCATCCTTCAGCGCGCCGACCAGCCGCGTCCAGTCGGCGGAGCTCTCGCCCCTGGGGCAGGGCGGCACGGCCAGCCGCACAGCCTTGACGACGGGGTTCCAGCTGCCCGAAATACTCTCGGCGTCGGTCAGCACCCGCAGGTCGCCGTCCTTGCCTGCGGCGCGGACCTCCATCTCGCCGTTCACCGGGGTCTGGCACATCAGCGCCTCGCGCCACCCGACCTCCCCCGCCCCCCCGTATTCGCCGCGGCACTTTCCGCAGGTCCCCCGCCCCCCGCAGGGGGCGTCCGCCTCCAGCTTGGCCGCGATCCGCGCCTGGAGTACCGTCGTTCCCGCCGGGACGCGAACCTCGCGGTTTTCGTCTGTGAATCGAACCGTATAATCCATAGCGGCCTCCCGTGCGATACTATATATATCATGCATTCTTTTATAGTCCTATTTTAACCGATTTTGGAGCATGGCGCAACAGGTAAATGCGTCTATAACGGCATCTGTTTAGACCGAAAAAACCTCCCCCGCTGCGTTAAACAGCGCGGGGAGGCTCTGGAAATCGGTTGTTTGGCGGCTATCTTTCCTCTCTTGTAATCTCTACAAATCTGGAAGGATACCAGGGGATACATACTGTCTATAGTGTTAGTCTTCCCAGTCAATTTCTTCGGCGACCTGCTCATCATCCCAATCAGGATGGGCTTCTATACATTCAATCGTTGCAACACAGGCTTTTTCTTTGACTTTCAGTAGCTTGGCCAGTTGTTTTGCCGAAAAGTCACCAATAGCGTCTCTGATTACTGAAACGACCTTCTTATTGGCCCCCAATTCTTTCTGTTGTGCATACGCTTCCACCAATAGCATATATTGCATCCTCACTTTCTCATCAGATTTCACGTTTTCCACTTCTGCATCGAGCGCCTTCGTATAATCCGTTGATGCGACGCCAGAATCCAGATACTGTATGACGGCCTTGAGGTCTTCACTGACTTCCCCGATTCTGCCCTTCGTGTTAATGATGATCTTGGTTGCCTCGTCTTCCAACAGAAGGCCGTTGTCCTCATCGCAACGGTTACGGAACGTGTAAATGTACCGGGACTTGCCAAACGAATCATAGCTACAGATGAAGATTACAAAGCTTTTCTTGAGTTTCCTGTAATCCTGACCCTTTTCAAGTACACGGATGTCGATCATGCTCTGATAATACCGTGTGCGTTTCCCGAGGTTACGCTTGTTGGTGGTCTGTACCTCCAGATCGTAGACCGTTCCTTCATCGTCCTCAACATAGACGTCAAGCCGAACGCTCTTCGCAGTGGGGACACTGGATTCTATGGTCTCCTGATCCTTTACGTAGTCGATCTTCTTTATCTTGACCTTCAGGATGTATTCCAACAACGGCTTGCAGAATTGCTCTTGTTGCATGACCACGCTGAATATGAAATCATTCATAAGCGTTAAGTCTTGCAATGACGTAACCATCCAAACCGCCCCCCTGTCTTAAATCCTATCTCTTCTTTTATATTATAAACGATGGGAACAGAATAAGCAATAGGCGTTTCTCGTGTCGGGTTAGAAGCCATTGGAAAAAGAAACGCGAAAACGCAAACAGCCTCCCCTGCTGCGTTAAACAGCGCGGGGAGGCCTTGGAAATGGGTTGTTTGGCGGCTACTCTGCCAGGGTCAAAGGAGTATCCTCCTGCGGCAGCTCTTCCAGAAGGGTGAAGATTTCATCCGACAAGATTTCTCCATCGAGTTCCTCGTCCAGTGTGTAGGTCATCTCATTCTCCTCCGTGGCTGCTTCGACATTCTGCCCGTCAGGTGCGTTGCTCGCCTTGCCCGTCTTTGTCTTGACAGCCTTGATCTTCGACCAAGCGGAGTAATAATTCTTCTTCTTCACCGTGGTATAGGTCCGGATGCGCACATAGTACGTCTTGTTCGCCGCCAGCTTTTTGATGGTCGTGGTGAGGGTCTTGGCGTTCTTGATCTTCACGCTCTTGGCTCCGGAGAGATTCTTCTTCAGGCTATACTCAATTTCATATTATATGAAATGGAATGCCTGCACTGTGGCAAACTTTATTACGCCAACGGATCAGATATTTGGTCGCGGAAGTGTCCTGCATGTCAGGGCGGTAAGCAATAAGTGGCGTCTTACGGTCAATAATCAGGTCAAGCAGGCATGGAGGTTCGCAATGCGCAACCCAACCCCATACGAGCTTTATCTCGCCCCCGGCGTTTTGGCCCGCGAGGCCTACGATTGGATGTTCAAAATCTATCGAGCAATGGATCCATATCGCTGCGGTTATTCCCCAAGTAGGCAACTACTGTCCCAACTCCGCCGTGTGCCGAAGACGCCTTATCTCTGTAAGGCGCTCCCAGCGGATGTACATTTGATGATGCTGGACTTTATAAGCGTAGTCTCCCGGCTGGAAGACAATCTGCGTGATGAGAATTTGTGGCTCAATGATCACACTGTGGCAAAGGAGGGCCGCACGGCTTGGGATGAAGCGTATG
>JAZSAA010000269.1:0-2435 GCA_045601625.1 Clostridia bacterium
ATTTCAACGTTTCTCGATTCTTTGAATCAAAAGAAATCCGCAAGGATTTCCTCCTCCACTAACCACTAAATGCTAAATACTAAATACTGAATTCTGATTTGTCGCCCCGCGACAAATCAGAATTTGACGGTTCATTTCCCAATGTAGCGGCATCCGCTTCCCCGACCGTTCCATAGCGCCCATCCCAACACAAAACCGTTGCAGGGGCGGCCCAACGCCGCCCCTGCAACGGTCTCATCTCACCCCGCCGGGCCCGGATCGGCTTCCGGCTTTTCCAGCTTTTCCAGCGCCTTTGCGGCGTCGGCGTTTCCGGCCTGGGCCGCGCGGACGTACCACTCCAGGGCGGGGTCATCCACGCCGTAGCGGTTTTCCAGGCACCAGCCCGTCATGTACTGGGCGTCGCCGTCCCCGGCGTCGGCGGCCCTGCGGTACCAGGCGTAGGCCTCCGCCGGGTTTTCGTCGGTGCCGTAGCCCTCCTGGTACATGATCGCCAGGTTGTACATGGCCTCGGTGTTTCCCGTCTTCGCCAGCTCCCGCATCCAATAAAAGGCCTTTTCGGGGCTGGGCGGGGTGCCGTAGCCGGTGCGGTAGCACCGCGCCAGGTTGTACATGGCCAGGTCATACTTCTCCGTCGCGGCGCGGCTGTACCACATGAACGCCGCCTCCGGGGTTTCCGGCACGCCGTGCCCGCCCTCGTAATCCAGGGCCACGTTCAGCATGCCCTCGGGCGAACCCGCCTCGGCGGCCCGCTTGTTCCACAGGAACGACTGTTCCTCGTCCACCTCCACGCCGGTGCCGAACAGATAGCAGTTCGCCAGGGCGACCATCCCCATGGTGTCCCCGGCCTCGGCGGCCCGCCGGTACCAGGCGACGGCCTGGGCGTCGTCCCGCTTCACGCCCCAGCCCTTGCCGTAGCAGTCTCCCAGCAGGGTCGCGGCATAGGCGTTGCCGGCCTCCGCCGATTCCCGGATGCGGCCGAAGTCCTCCGGGGAGAGGACCTCCTTCTGGGCGAAGGCTACGATGGCCGCGCCGTACACGTCCCGGGACAGGGCCCGGTTCCTCCGGGAGATCTCCGCGTTGTGCACCAGCAGCGCCGTCAGGGCCGCGGACACCGCCAGCAGCACCGACGCGGCGACGACGACGGTGCGCCGCCTGCGCTGCTTTTCCCGGTCCACCAGCCGGTTGAAGCGCACGTCGATCAGCAGCGACACGACCTTCAACAGCGCCTTGCTCCTGCCGATCTCCTGCACGTTCGCTCCCAGCAGCGCGCGCTCGTCGGTGCTGCGCATCCTGGGGGGATAGCACTCCAGCTCGGGGTTGTCGCTGTCGGGCTCGCCGGAGACGATGAAGGCGATGATGTTGTCCTGACGCCCCAGGCTCTCGAAGTAGGCCACCTCGTCGTTGACCCAGCGGGAAGCCGCGCTGTTGGGCGAGCAGACGACCACCAGGTTGCGCGATGCGCGCAGCTCCCGGCGCAGCGAGGTCGTCACCTCCACCCCGGCCAGGTCCGTCTGGTCCCGGAACACGCGCATGCGACGCCGGTTCGCAAAGGCCTCGCCGGCGTCGGAGGGGATGTGGAAGGTCTCCAGCTTCTCCTGGAGCCACTTCGCCCACTTCAGGTCCCGGTGGGAATAGCTGATGAAGGCGTCGAATTCAAATGTATCCATGGCAATGACCCTTTGGGGCGCGGGGAATCAGGCCTCCGCCAGCTTCTCCAGCTCGTCCAGCTTGTCGGCGAACACCTTAAGGCTCGACCGCCAGAAGTTCACGTCGGCCACGTCGATGCCCACGGAAGCGGCCACGTCCCGCACCATGCCGCTGCCGGCGGCGCGCAGCAGCTTCTCGTAGTCGGGCAGGAAGGCCGCGCCCTTCTGCCGGTACAGCGCGTACACGCCCACCGCGAACAGCTGGCCGAAGGCATAGGGGAAGTTGTAGAAGTGGACGTCGGTGGAGTAGTAGTGGCTCTTGCAGGCCCACATGTAGGGGTGCAGATATTCGGGGTCCAGGCCGTCGCCGTAGGTTCTCCTCTGGGCGTCCAGCATGATCTCGCACAGCTCCCGGGGGCTGAGGGTGGTGTCGGAGCGGCGGGCAACGACCTCGCTCTCGAACAGGTAGCGGCTCATGATGTCCACGATCACCTGGGCGGCGTCGGAGAGCTGCTGCTCCAGCAGGGCGATACGGGTGTCCCGGTCCGCGCTCTCCAGGATGCGCTGGGCCAGCAGAGTCTCGTTGAATATCGAGGCGGTCTCCGCCAGGGGCATCGGATAGTCGGCCATCAGGATCGGCAGGTCCTTCATGCACTCGTTGTGGTAGGCATGGCCCAGCTCGTGGGCCAGGGTGCTCACCGAGCCGTAGCTGCCCTCGAAGTTGGCCAGCACGTAGCTGATGCCCAGCGGGTGCATGCCGCTGCAAAACGCGCCGCCGCCCTTGCCCTC
>JAZSAA010000270.1:0-2447 GCA_045601625.1 Clostridia bacterium
TAAATACTAACCACTAAATACTAACCACTAAATACTAACCACTAAATACTAACCACTAAATACTAACCACTAAATACTAACCACTAAATACTAACCACTAAATACTAACCACTAAATACTAAATACTCAAATTCTGATTTATCGAGCATCAGCTCGATAAATCAGAATTTACCGGTATGATCTTCCCTCCTTGCGTCAAGACTATGGGCGCAAGGAGGTATGCAATATGAATCGCAAGATCATTCCGGTCATCCTGATCGTCGTCGCGGCGTGTCTGGCGCTGGCGGCGTGCATGAACAACGGCGGGACCAGCGCCCGGCCCACCCCGGGCCCCACGGCCAACTATGCCCCGGGCGCCGACAACGGCGCGCAGAACGGCAACGGCGCGGCGGGCCTGACCAACAACGCCGGTGACGGCACGATGAACAACGGCACGACCGGCAATAACGGTGCGACCGGTGCCACTGGCGCCACCGGCAACACCGCCGCTACCACCGACGGCGCGCTGAACCCCTTCGACTGGGCCAACGGCGCGGCGGACATCGAGAAGGCCATCGCCCGCATATCGGAGGTCTCCGACGCCCGTGTGGTGGTGACCAACAGCACCGCGCTGGTGGGCGTGAAGTTTGACAACGCCTACAAGGGCGAGATCACCGAGCGCATCCGCGAGATGGTGGCCGCCGAGGTGCTGCGGGCCGACCCCAACATCCAGACCGTGGCCGTCACCGCCAGCGAGGACGACGTGAACAAGGTCTACGAGCTGTCCGAGCAGATCCGCTCCGGCCGCACCGCCGACGAGCTGAGTGCCGAGATCAACGCCATTGTCCGCAATGCCACGACGCTGCGCTGAGTAATTGGAAATCCGGAACGGGGAATGGGAAACTCAGGAGCAAATCCTGGCGGATTTGTCTGACTGAAAGACGCGCGACAGCGTTTTCTGAATCGAGGAAATCCGAAGGATTGATTCCGCCATTCCCCATTCCCAGCTTCCCGTTAAATACAGAGGTATACAATGTTCGCTCATCTCCACCTACATACCGAATACAGCCTCCTGGACGGGGCCTGCAAGATCAAGCCGCTGATGGAGCGGCTGAAGGCGCTGGGCATGACCTCCTGCGCGGTGACCGACCACGGCGTGATGTACGGCGTGGTGGACTTCTATCGCGCCGCGAAGGCGGCGGGCATCCACCCGGTGATCGGCTGCGAGGTCTACGTCTGCCCGGACATGGAGAACAAGACCAGCACCACCAGGGACTACAGCCACCTGATCCTGCTGTGCGAAAACCAGAAGGGCTATGAGAACCTGTCGCGGCTGGTCAGCGAGGGCTTCATAAGGGGCTATTACTATCGTCCCCGGGTGGATTACGCGCTGCTGGAAAAGCACAGCGAGGGCCTGATCGCCCTGTCGGCCTGCCTGTCCGGCGACCTGCCCAAGCTGCTGCTGGACGGGCGGGAGAACGACGCCAGGGCCATGGCCCAGCGCTACCTGGACATCTTCGGCCGGGACAACTTTTTCATCGAGCTGCAGGACCACGGCCTGCCGGACCAGCGGGCGGTGAACCCCCGACTGGTGCGCCTGGCCCGGGAGCTGGACATTCCCCTGGTGGTGACCAACGACTGCCACTACCTGACCAGCGAGGACGCCGCCGCCCAGGAGGTGCTCATGTGCATCCAGACGGGCAAGACCCTGTCGGACGAGCACCGCATGCGCATGGACACCGACCAGATGTACGTCAAGTCGGAGGACGAGATGCGCGCCCGCTTTCCCAGCTTTGACGACGCCATACAGCGCACCGAGGAGATCGCCCGGCGCTGCAACGTGGAGTTCGACTTCTCCACCACCCACCTGCCCGCCTTCCCGCTGCCCGAGGGCAAGACCGACAGGGGCTATTTGCGGGAGCTGTGTGAGGACGGCCTGATGCGCAAGTACGGCCCGGATCGGCAGGACGCCCGGGACCGCATGGAGTACGAGCTGGGCGTGATCGAGTCCATGGGCTATGTGGATTATTTCCTGATCGTCTGGGACTTTATACACTATGCCAAGACCCACGGCGTGGGCGTGGGGCCGGGGCGCGGCAGCGGCGCGGGCAGCATCGTGGCCTACGCGCTGGACATCACCGAGATCGACCCGCTGAAATACGCGCTGGTGTTCGAGCGCTTTTTGAACCCGGAGCGCGTGTCCATGCCCGATATCGACTGCGATTTCGATTACGAGCGGCGCGGGAAGGTCATCGACTACGTGCGCCGCCGCTACGGCGCGGACCACGTGGCCCAGATCATCACCTTCGGCACCATGGCGGCCCGCGCCGTCATCCGGGACGTGGGCCGGGTGATGGACATGAGCTACCAGCAGGTGGACGTCATCGCCAAGATGGTGCCCTTCGAGCTGAACATGACCCTGGACAAGGCGCTGAAGATGAACGCCGAGCTGCGTTCCGCCTACGAGA
>JAZSAA010000271.1:0-2011 GCA_045601625.1 Clostridia bacterium
CATCGAGTGCTAACGACTGAACATAATATACAACCTCCCGCCCCTTTTGTCAATGGGTTTTGGATTGAGGAAAACGTAAATGTTTCGTTAAAGCACAAAGCTGAAATAGCTATTGAGACAAGCAATTTTGCGCAATATGAACACTTGGAATACTTGAATCAGCTAATGGCTCTTGATAAAAGATTAGCTGCCAGCATGGGCAATGATTATATGGTTGCCCCTGATGTAGTAATATATCGGGAAACAGTTTCTGATAATGAAATCAATTCAGTAGAGTTTATTGTTGATGATTCTATTTCTACAATGTTGTTACTGGCGAGCCTATGCCCGCTCGAATCGCATCGCTGGCTCTTGGAACAGGTGATATAGATTGTGTTTATCATTTTGCGATGTACGAATTGGTTCAAGCAGTAACGTCCTTAGGCGCCGAAGATGCCCTGGAGACGCTCAATGTTCTGATTGAAGGAAAGCGGTTGAAGGATATCAGCGACCTGCCTCTGGATTTAGCCCTATAATCCTCAATGTAAAATCTCCGTCTCCCCCTTGCCACGCCTCCCCGTGTGTGCTATAATTCCCTTTGCGTGATTAATCCGATGCCGGCTCCGCCGGAGGGCCGACAGTCCGATTAGAGTGAGGTGAAAACCATGAAGGAGAACATCCATCCGAATTACGGCAAGGCAGTGGTCCGCTGCGTGTGCGGCGAGACCTTCGAGACCGGTTCCGTGAAGAAGGAAATGCGCGTTGATATCTGCTCAAAGTGCCATCCCTTCTACACCGGCAAGCAGAAGCTGGTTGACACCGGCGGACGCGTGGATCGCTTCAAGAAGCGCTACGGCATGTAGGCAAACGAGCATCGGCAGGACCAGCGTCCCGCCGGTGCTTTTGCCGTATATGCGCGCAGTACCCGAAAACAGGATCGGCTTCGCGCCGGTCCTGTTTTAATTCAGGGTGACTGTGGCGCTCAATTCCTCATAACCCGAGCAGGTGTTTACTATGTCAAACAACGACAGTCAGAAGATCCACGCCTCCCCCGTCGCCGAGGGCGTGCGCATACAGGTGGGCAACGCCACGGCCTTTGCGGTCCGCCAGGAGAGCAAGGACGTGGCCCTGCGCCTGCGCCGGGAGTACCACCCCGCCCGGGACGCCATGGAGCGCATCCCCTTCCTGCGGGGCATCCTGCGGCTGGTGCTTTCGCCGGCGGACTTCCTGGACGGCGTGGCGGAATCGGCCCAGCTGATGCCCCAGCAGATCGTGAAGGGCACCCGCTTCGAGCAGCGCTTCGCCGAGCTGTTCCGCGTCCGCGCCACCAGCCTGGTAGCCGTGGGCAGCGCGATTGCGATACTCTTCCTCATCGGCGGGCTGGTGATCGCCGGGCCCTGGGCGCTGACGAAGTGGGTGCTGCCCCGCTTCGAGCTGTCCCGCGCCGCCATCAACGCCGTGGCCTGCGCCGCCCGGGTGCTGGCCATGCTGCTGTGCGCCCTCGCCGTGCCCCGGCTGCGGGTGGTGAACCGCTTCGCCATGTATCGCGGGGCCATCAACCGGGTGCTGAACGCCGCCCCGGAGGCGGACGGCCACATCACCCAGGAGAAGGCCGAGAAGGCCCCCCACCTCTCCCGCCGCAGCGACGCCGCCTTCATCTTCGCCGTGCTGCTGCTGTCGGTGGTCGCCTTCGCCCTGATCCGCACCTTCACCCTGCCGGTGCAGATAGTGGTGCGGCTGCTGATCGTACTGGCCGTTGCAGCCATCCTCAACGAACCCCTCCGTCTGCTGGAAAACGCCCGTCCGAGCCTCCCCGTCAACATTCTGCTGGCCTTCCAGCTCATGCTCGAACGCCTTATGACCCGCAAGCCCCACGCCCAGATGGTGGAGGTCGCCGTCTACGCCTTCAACGCGGCGCGGGAAAACGATAACTCGAAAGGAATCCCATGAACATCTCTGAATGGATGAAGCACGCCCGGGACCGATTGGCCCAAACGGGCTGTCCCGACCCCGATATCGACGCCCGCTGGAT
>JAZSAA010000272.1:0-5216 GCA_045601625.1 Clostridia bacterium
CGCCCTGCCGGCCTGCGCGCCGCCGGAGGTTCGCTACGCCTTTGACGCCGGGGTGAGAAAGCACCTGAGCTGAACCGGATCTCCATGACAGGGCCCTTCGGGGTCCTGCTTTTTTACACGGCGGCGGTTGCCGTTCCGCGCGAGAGGCTGTACAATGGGATTCAAGCATCAATCCAAAGGGGGAAGCCTGTAAATGTCATGTACGACCATACTTGTTGGCAAAAACGCTTCAAACGACCGCTCCACGATGATCGCCCGGACCGACGACGGGCACTTTGACGTGAAGAAGCTGATCGTCGTAAACCCTGAAAAACAGCCAAGGAAATACAAGAGCGTCATTTCCCACGTGGAGATCGACCTGCCCGACGACCCCATGCGCTATACTGCCTGCCCCAGCGTCGATAAGAAGAACGGCATCTGGGCCGCCACGGGCATCAACGCCGCCAACGTGGGCATGACCGCCACCGAGACGATCACCTCCAACCCCAGGGTGCTGGCCGCGGACCCGCTGGTGGTCTACAGGGCGGCGAAGGGCCGGGAGAAGGCGGTTCCCGGCGGCATCGGCGAGGAGGACATCGTCGTGCTGGTGCTGCCTTACATCCACAGCGCCCGCGAGGGCGTGGAGCGCCTCGGCGCGCTGCTGGAGCGGTACGGCACCTATGAATCCAACGGCATCGCCTTCAACGATGAAAATGAAATCTGGTGGCTGGAGACCATCGGCGGCCACCACTGGATGGCCCGCCGGGTGCCCGACGACGTCTGCGTGGTCAACCCGAATCAGTTCGGCATGGACGGCTTTGACCTCGAGGACGCCTTCGGCCCCCGCAGGGCCCACATGTGTTCTGCTGATTTAAGGGAATTCATCGCCGAAAACTGCCTGGACCTGAACCAGAACGGCGCGTTCAACCCCAGGGATGTGTTCGGCTCCCACAACTACCGGGACCGCATCTACAACACCCCCAGGGCCTGGTACATGGGCCGGTGCCTGGCGCCGTTCTCCCATCGCTGGGACGGCGAGAGCGCCGAGTTTACACCGGAGAGCGACAACCTGCCCTGGGCGCTGGTGCCCGACCGCAAGGTGACGGCGGAGGACGTCAAGGCTATACTGTCCTCCCACTACCAGGGCACCCCCTACAACCCCTATTCCAGCCAGGACACGGGCAAGCGGGGGATGTACCGGTCCATCGGCATCAACCGCACCGGCGTCACGTCGATCTGCCAGATCCGAAGCGGCGTTCCCGAGGCCATCCGTGGCATCGAGTGGATCTGCTTCGGCTCCACCACCTTCGACGCGATGCTGCCGGTCTACGTCAACGTGCCGCGCATGCCCGGGTATCTCAGCGACGTGAGCCTGGACGTCTCCACGGAGAACTTCTATTGGGGAAGCCGCCTGATCGGCGCGCTGGCGGACCACGACTACGCCGCCTGCATTCAGCACATCGAGCGCTATCAGGACGCCGTCGCCGCGAAGGGGCGCCGGCTGATCCTGGAATACGACCGGCGCATGGTGGAAACCGGCGATTACACCCTTGCCATCAAGGCAAACGACGCGCTGGCGGCCATGGCGAAGGAGCAGACCGTCGCCACGCTGAACAAGGTGCTGCTGGAATCCAGCCAGAGCATGAAAAACGGGTACGATCGCGCGGACAACTGATCGACGAAAGGGAGGCGGACGCCTTGCGCCGCTTCCTTTTTATGCAGCCGTCCGAAGATTGTGCTTGAAAAATGACGAAAATGTGATATACTGATATTGGAGTAGCTTGATTAATTGCGCTCCGACATCCGCCCTGTCCCGAGGGTCCAGGAGTTCAGGTATGGATTTGACACAGAAAATCATATTGATCGCCCTGCTGGTGCTGGGCGGGCTCGGCCTGATCGTGGGCTTTACGCTGATGCACTACATCGGCGGCTTCCTGCACACCGTAGAAGAGGAGAAGGCGCAGGAGGACGAGGCCCCACGCGGGTCCGGCGACGGTCCGGAGGGGCAGAACGGCGAGGCAAATACCAAGAATTGAACAGGAGAAAACTATGATTACAGCTGTTTCCTTGAATCCCAGCATTGACCGCACGCTGACGGTGGACAGTTTTACCCCGGGCGGGCTGAACCGGATCGTCGAAAAGCGGGATGTGGCCGCGGGGAAGGGCATCAACGTGGCGTTGACCGTCTCCGAGCTGGGCCTGGATTCCGAGTGCATCGGCTTTATGTACCGGGACGGCGCTTCCCAGTTTGAAAAGCGGCTGATGCTGAATTCCACGCCCTATGACTTCATATGGTGCGAGGGCAGCGTGCGCACGAACATCAAGGTGTTCAACCGCGCCGACAGCACGATCACGGAGCTGAACGAGTCCGGCATGAACGTGGGCGAGGAGGACCTGTCCAAGCTGGTCGACCTCGTGGTCCGGCACGCGGAAAACAGCGATTACCTGATCCTTTCCGGTTCGCTTCCGCCGGGATGCCCCCAGGATTTTTACCGCACGTTGATCCACGCGGTGGACGGCCTGGGCTGCCGCTGCGTGCTGGACGCCGACGGCGAGCGGCTGAAGTACGGCCTGGAGGCCAGGCCCTTCATGATCAAGCCCAACCGCTACGAGCTGGAGACGATGATCGGCCGGCCGCTGGACGGCATCGGCGACGTCCGGGAGGCCGCGCTGCGCTACATCGACATGGGCGTGCAGATCGCCGCGGTGTCCCTGGGCGCCGGCGGCGCGCTTATCACAGACGGCAGCCAGACCCTGTACGCGCCCCGCATGAACATCGAGGTCAAGGGCACCGTGGGCGCGGGCGACGCGATGGTCGCCGGCCTGGTGGCGGGCTTCATGGCCGATTGGGAGCTGGAACAGTGCTTCCGCATGGGCGTGGCCTGCGCCAGCACGCGCTGTATCACCGAGGGCTACAAGACCATCGACAAGACCGTCTACAAGGCGTTTCTGGATATGGTGAAAATCGAGAGGGTATAGCCATGCTTTCAAATTGGAAGGGCCCTCGGCTGACAGAAAAAAACCGACGTCGGTATACAACGGCCCTTGTGCGCACGCTTTACCGGCGCTCGGGCTTCAACGCGCTGCCCATGATCGCCCTGGGCTTCCTGGGGCTGATACTCGTCGGCAGCCTGCTGCTGACGCTGCCCGTCGCCTCTGCCTCGGGCCGTCGGATCCCCTGGTTCGACGCGCTGTTCACCTCCACCTCGGCGGTCTGCGTGACCGGCCTGGTGGTACGGGATACCGGCACGGTCTATTCCACGTTTGGCCATGTGGTGCTGATGCTGCTGATCGAGATGGGCGGCCTCGGCTTCATGACCTTCGCCACGCTGCTGTTCCGTCTGATGGGGCGCGGCTTTTCCATGCGCGACCGCATGATCATGCAGGAATCCCTGAACCAGGACGACCTCGGCGGCGTGGTGAACCTGGTGATGTGGGTGGCGAACAGCGCGTTCGTGGTGCAGTTCACAGGGGCGGTATTGTTTTCCATTCGGCTGATCCCGATCTATGGCGTGGCGAAGGGCCTGTTTTTTTCTGTGTTTCACGCGGTATCCGCCTTCTGCAACGCCGGCTTTGACCTCTTCGGCGGCGGCAAAAGCCTCACGGGCTTTACCGGCGACGCGCTGATGAACCTGACGGCCATCGCGCTGGTGGTGATAGGCGGCATCGGCTTCGGCACCGTGCATGACATCGTCGACAAGAAGCGCTTCAAGCGGCTGCGGCTCAACACAAAGCTGGTGCTGGTCACCTACGGGGCGCTGCTCCTGGCGGGCTTTTTGATGGTCCTGGCCTTTGAATGGGACAATCCCGCCACGCTGGGACCGATGAACCCGGGACAGAAGCTGCTCGCGGCGCTGTTCCAGTCGGTGACGCTGCGCACGGCGGGCTTCAATACCATCGACCAGGCCGCCCTGCGGGACAGCACTAAGCTGGTCGGGGGGCTGCTGATGCTCGTCGGCTGCGCGCCGGCCTCCACCGGCGGCGGCATCAAGGTGACCACATTCGCCATCATCGTGCTGACGGTGCGGATGGTGGCGCGGGGCGAAAACGGCATCGCGGTGTTCAAGCGAAGGATCGATCAGACGATGATCCAGCGGGCGGTGACCATCGCCTTTATCGCCATGGCCGTGGCCTTTGTGGACATCTGTGCGCTCTGCCTCATCCAGCCGGGCTGCGCCTTCCTGGACCTGTACTATGAGTGCGTCTCCGCCGTGGGCACGGTGGGCATATCCGCCATTGGGTCGGCCAACCTGCGTCCGCTGGGACGGCTGCTGATCATCGTCACCATGTACATCGGCCGCATCGGCCCGCTGTCCATGGCGCTGCTGTTCACGAAGCGGCAATCGCGCGCCCGCGAGCTGGTAAAGTACCCTGAGGACCGCGTGATGCTCGGCTGACGCGCCGACACAACAACTGGGAGAATGAAACAATGAGCAGGAACAATAACCAAAAGCAGTATATCGTCGTGGGGCTGGGCCGCTTTGGCCGGGCGATCGCCGAGACGCTCTGCCAGGACGGCGCGGAGGTCCTGGGCGTGGACCAGCGCATGGAGCTGGTGGAGCGCATGCGGGACGAGCTGACCCAGACCATCCAGATGGACGCCATGGACCGCGACGCCCTGGAGACCCTGGGCGTGAAGGACTTCGACATCGTGTTTGTGACGATGGGCTCGGACATTCGCGCCAGCGGCACCATCGTGATGCTTTTGAAGGAGCTGGGCGCACGCCGCGTCATCGCCAAGGCCCACGACGAATTCCACGGCCGCATGCTGGAAAAGCTGGGCGCGGACCAGGTTTTGCTTCCGGAGCGTGATATGGGACGGCGCGTGGCGCATAGTCTTGTATCGGGCAACGTCATCGAATACATGGAGCTCTCCACCCAGTATTCCATGGCGGAGATCCGCCCAAAGCCGGAGTGGGTCGGCAAGTCGCTCAAGGAGCTGGCGATGCGCAGCAACATGGATGTGAACGTCGTGGCCATACGCAACGGCGATGACGTCAACGCCATGCCGCAGCCGGAGACGCAGATCCGCGAGGGGGACTTGATGCTGGTGGTCATCAGCGAGGAGAAGCTGAGGCAAATGCGTTAGACGCCGGCGACGCGCCTCCCCGGCAGATAAAGGAGGGAATATCCGTGAATTGCACGCGAGAGCGCGAGACGTTGGGCTGTCTGTTCATCGACGATCTTTCCAAGTCGGGGGCCAAGCGGGCTTAGGAAGACAACTGCTGGGAACAACT
>JAZSAA010000273.1:0-3043 GCA_045601625.1 Clostridia bacterium
AAGGAAACGGCAGAGGTTTCAACGTTTCTCGATTCTTTGAATCAAAAGAAATCCGCAAGGATTTCCTCCTCCACTAACCACTAAATGCTAAATACTAAATACTGAATTCTGATTTGTCGCAGCGCGACAAATCAGAATTTGCATCCGCCCGAACAGATACCCCTAATCGTATATCTTCCGTCCCTTTTCGTCCTCGACGCCGCTGAGGCGGTGGAAGAAGGTGTTGACCACATCCCGCCATTCACGGGCGTTGCGAAGCTGCATTTCCATGCGCCGCGCGGCTTCGCTGCGGTCCGGCTGCGGCAGGTCGAGCCCCGCGAGGGTTTCGGCCATGGCCTCCACGGCTTCCACCCCCTCGAAGTGGTCGTCGTAGATCCGCTGGATCAGCGTGCGGCCGTCGGGCATCACGTGGTCGTAGCGCAGGCGGTGAAAAAACAGCAGCAGCTTCTCCGGGCAGGTCTGCGGGTTTTCGTACTTTGCGCGGAGCGCCTCGGGATATTGCAGCAGGTAGCCGGTGCCCGAGGCAGTGCGGTCGATGCCCACGGCGTTCCGGTCGGCCCGGTTGTAGGTGCCCCACAGCGAGAACTCGTACCCCCAGGGGCTGGGGCCGTAGTGCTCGCCGGGGTTGACCATCCAGCAAAGCCCCAGGGGCGCGGTGTACCTTTCGTAGACGTCCCAGCTGTTCAGCAGCAGCTCCGCCAGCGCGTCCTCCTGCGCCGCGGGCAGGGCCCAGGTCAGCCGCGCCCAGCGGCGCAGCACGGCGCCGGGATCCACCCGGGGGTTCCAGGCGTATTTGCCGTAGCCGTACAGGTTGGCCGCGGCGAAGGGATGGCCGGTGAAGTTCCCGTCCCGGCCGAGGTTGCTGACGGCGGCAACGGCCATCACCTTCTCCGGCGGCAGGTCCTCCTCCAGCTCCCGCCACATGGGGTTCATGGCGTACAGGTCGACCTGGTGGCCGGTGTACTCCTGGGCCAGCTGCAATTCCAGCGCCAGGTTCGTATGGGGCATGGCCAGCAGGGTGGGGGAGACGGGCTCCCGCACCTGGAAGTCGAAGGGGCCGTGCTTGACCTGCAATATCACGTTGGCGTCGAACTGCCTGTCCAGCGGCGCGTAGGTCTGGAAGGCCGCCATGGGGCGGTCGGTCCTTGTGTCCCGCCAGTCCTGCTTGCAGTTGTAGACGAAGGCCCGCCACACCCGGACTCCGCCGTGCGGCGCGACGGCACGGGCAAGCATGTTCGCGCCGTCGGCATGGCTGCGACCGTAGGTGAAGGGGCCGGGGCGGTGCTCGCTGTCGGCCTTGACCAGGAACCCGGCCAGGTCCGGCACGGCCCTCCAAACGGCGCCGGCCCGGTCGCGCCACCACGCCTGCACCGCCGGGTCCAGCGGGTCGGCGGTGGGGATGCCGTGGCTCATGGGCTGGGCGAAGTTCACGGATACCATCAGCCGCACGCCGAAGGGCCGCAGGACATCGGCGAAGCGCGCCAGCTCGGGCAGCCCCGCGTCCTCGATCAGCTTCTCCGCCCCGGCGTGGACGTTCACGTTGTTGACGCACAGCGCGTTGATGCCCGCCGAGGCCAGCATCCGCCCCAGCTGGCGGATGCGCCGGGGATCCCACTGAAACCCGCCGCCTTCGAACCACAGCGACCGCCCGGAATAGCCCCGCTCCACGCTGCCGTCGGCGTTGTCCCAGCAGTCCAGCATGCGGAGCCCGTAGAAGGGCCTTTGCACCCCCTCCGGGAGGGCATCCCCCGCGGCCAGCGCTTCCATATAGGCGTAGGCCCCGTAGAGGATGCCGGTTTCGCCTCCGGAGACGACGGCTTGCCCACCTTCGCTGTATATATGATAGCCCTCGCCCATGGCGGGGTCCACCCGCAATTCAGGCATCGCCGCGTCAAGGCGGGCGCAGCCCAGCGCCAGATCGAAAGCAGCGACGTCGAAACAGCTCCCGCAATCGGCGGGGATGTCCCCGTCCAGATAGGGCAGCCAGGTACGGCATACATATTCACCCATGTCCTTGTTCCTCCGTTGATGTTGGTAGGGGGAATTCTGATTTGTCGTGGGGCGGCAATTCAGAATTCGAGTGGTTAATATTTAGTGGTTAGTGGAGGAGGAAATCCTGACGGATTTCTTTTGATTCAAGGGATCAGGAAACGTTGAAGCCTCTGCCGTTTCCTTATAATCAGACAAATTCCGCTGGGATTTGCGCCGCTACTAAATACTAAATACTCAAATCCCGCCTCTCTTCTCGTAAACCCCCGCGATCGCCTCGGCGGCGAGTGCCATTTCCGCTTCCGTGTTCTCTCTTCCGAGGCTGATTCGCACCACGCAGCGGGCGTCCTTCTCGCCAAGCCCCATCGCCCGGTAGACGTGGCTGGCGCGGCCGCTTCGCGCCGCGCAGGCGGCCCCGGCGGAGACCTGGACGCCCAGCAGGTCCAGGTCCGCCCCGGCCTGCTCCGACGGAAGCCCCGGCAGCAGCACCGCCATCACCCCGGACAGGCGGGGGGCGGCCTCCGCCAGCAGTTTGCAGCCGGGGACGCGGGCCTTCAGCCGCCCGATCAGCGCCTCCGCCAGCGCATGCTCCCTCCCGGCGCGCGCTTCCATGTCCCGCGCCGCCAGCTCTGCGGCCACCCGCATGCCCTCGACGGCAACGACGTTCTCGGTGCCCGAACGCAGGCCGAACTCCTGGCCGCCGCCGTTCATCAAGGGCTCGAGGGGGACGCCCTGGCGCGCGTACAGGCAGCCCGCGCCCCGGGGGCCGGAAAACTTGTGGGCCGACAGGGTCAGAAGGTCGATGTTCAGCGCCCGCACGTCGATGGGCAACCGCCCGAAGGCCTGCACGGCGTCGCAAAGGAAGGGTATCCGCCGGGCACGGGCCAGCGCGCCGATTTCGCCCACCGGCTGGAGCGTGCCCGTCTCGTTGTTGGCGTACTGCACGCAGATCAGCCGGGTGTCCGGGCGCAGGGCCCTTTCCACCGCCTCGGGCAGGATGCGCCCGTCGGTGGCCGGCCGGGCGGGGGGGGCCGTCGCCCCCGGCCGCCGGGCG
>JAZSAA010000274.1:0-2571 GCA_045601625.1 Clostridia bacterium
CGATTCCCGGCGCGCGACGCCCGGCGCGCTGTTCTTCTGCACCCCCGGCCTGCACATGGACGCCCACGATTTCGCCCCACAGGCGGTGGAAAAGGGCGCCTCGGCGCTGGTGGTCCAGCGTTTTTTGCCGCTGGATGTGCCTCAGGTGAAGGTGGAGGACGTGCGTGTGGCAGTTTCCTACGTCGCCTCGGAATACTTCGGCAATCCCTCGGAGAAGCTGATGATGCTGGGCATCACCGGCACCAAGGGCAAGACCACCACCAGCTTCCTGGTCAAGGCCATCATGGAGGCCGCCGGGGTGAAGACCGGCCTGATCGGCACCGTCTGTTCGATGATCGGCGATAAGACCATCCCCAACCGCCTGACTACCCCGGACCCCATCGAGACCCAGACCCTGCTTCGCCGCATGGTGGACGCGGGCATGGAGTGCGTGATCATGGAGGTCTCCGCCCACGCGCTGGACATGCACCGGCTGGCGGGGGTGAGGTTCAAGGTGGCGGCTTTCTCCAACTTCTCCCAGGACCACCTGGACTACTTCTCCGACCTGGACGCCTACTTCGCCGCGAAGATGAAGCTGCTGGCCCCTGATGTGTGCGAGGACATCGTCTACAACGTGGACGACGAGCGTGTCAGCGCCGGCGTACGCGCTTTGGGCCGCCAGGCCATGCGCATCGGCATCCGGGAGAGCAGCGACGTCTACGCCAACGACATCGAGATCGGCGAGCGGGGCTGCAGCTTCCTGATGACCTGGCACAAGCGCTTCCGAACCACCATATCGCTGCACCTGGCGGGCATATTCAACGTCTACAACGCCCTGATGGCCGCGGGCATCTGCATCTGCGCCGGGGCGGGCCCCGAGAGCATCCGCCAGGGCCTGGAGAGCGTGTACAACGTACCCGGCCGCATCGAGCTGCTGGACACCGGCACCCCCTACCGGGTGATCCTGGACTACGCCCACTCCCCGGACAGCCTGGAGAACATCCTCAAGGCCGTGCGCCAGACCACCAAGGGCCGCATGATCGCGCTGTTCGGCTGCGGCGGCGACCGGGACCGGGGCAAGCGCCCGGTGATGGGCGAGATCGCCGGCGAGCTGGCGGACTACTGCATCCTGACCAGCGACAACCCCCGCAACGAGGACCCCATGGCCATACTGGACGCCATCGAGGCGGGCATCAGGCCCACCGGCTGCGAATATGTGGTGATCGAGAATCGCCGGGAAGCCATCCGTTACGCGCTGAAATTCGCCGGCGCGGGCGACGTGGTGGTGCTGGCCGGCAAGGGCCACGGGACCTATCAGGAGATCCGCGGCGAAAAGCACCCCTTCGACGAGAAGGTGGTCGTGCGGGAGCTATTGGAAGAAATGTGAGAGTTGAGAGTTAAGAGTTAAGAGTTGAGAGTTGAGAGTTGAAAAGCTGACTTCTCTCTGAACGCTACACTCTGATCTCTAAACTCTAAATGAGAGGGGAACATAAGATAACATGCAAAGACTGATCTGGACCGTCATCGCGTCGTTTGCGATGGCGATCGTGCTGGGCCCGATCGTGATTCCCTGGCTGAAGCGCATGAAGTTCGGCAAGGAGATCTATGAGCTCGGTCCCCAGACCCACAAGAAGAAGCAGGGTACGCCCCAGATGGGCGGCATCATATTCGCCGTGCCGGCGCTGATCGGTACGCTGGCCTTCTCCTACGGCACCGCCCGCTGGGATTTCATGCTGATGGCGGTGGCCTCGGCGCTGGGCTTCGGCCTGATCGGCTTTGTGGACGACTGGATCAAGATCAGGCTGCACCGGGCCGAGGGGCTGACCCCGAAGCAGAAGCTGGCCCCCCAGATCGTGCTGTCCGTCGGCCTGGCCTTCTGGGCCTACTTCAACCCGAATATCGGCGCGTCGCTGACGGTGCCCTTCGTGAACGTGGAGTGGAACCTGGGCTGGTTCTACATCCCGGTGATGGTGTTCGTGCTGGTGGGCACGGTGAACTCAGCCAACCTGCTGGACGGGCTGGACGGGCTGCTGGCCGGCTGCTCGCTGCTGGACTTTGTCACCATGGCGCTGATCTGCGTGGCCCTGGCGGCGGCCAATCCCGCCCAGGCCGACAACCTGCTGAACGTGGCCATCTTCGGCGGCGCGATGGTGGGTGGCCTGCTGGGCTTTTTGCGCTACAATTCCCACCCGGCGCGGGTGTTCATGGGCGACGTGGGCTCGTTCTTCATCGGCGGCGCGCTGGTGGGCATGACCCTGGTGACCCGGCTGTCGCTGCTGCTGCCCATCATCGCCCTGGCGATGGTGCTGTCCAGCCTGTCGGACCTGATCCAGTTCGCCTACTTCCGGGCCACCCACGGCAAGCGCTTCTTCAAGATGGCGCCGTTGCACCACCACTTCGAGCTGTGCGGCATGCCCGAGACCAGCATCGTGGCCATGTACTACATCGCCACCGCCGTGCTGTGCCTGATCGCGCTGCTGGGATTTGTGGCATAAAAACAAAGATGGAAATGGCAAATGGGAAATGGGAAATGATGGATTGCATCAGGCAATCATTCACAGTGTTTCCCATTTCCCATTTGCCATTCATTAA
>JAZSAA010000275.1:0-2273 GCA_045601625.1 Clostridia bacterium
AGCCAGTTGTCCGGCACCTCGACCTGGTAGCCGTCCACCAGCCTCTGGCGGAAAAGCCCGAACTCATAGCGAATGGTGCAGCCCATGGCGGGCAGCTTCAGCGTGGTCAGGGAATCCAGGAAGCAGGCGGCCAGCCGGCCCAGGCCGCCGTTGCCCAGGCCGGGCTCCGGCTCCTCCTCGAACACGACGGAGCGGTCGATGCCCAGCTCGTCCAGGGCCTTCATATAATTGGTCTCGTTGACCAGGTTGACCATGTTGTTGTGCAGGGCGCGGCCCACCAGGAACTCCGCGCTGAGGTAGTAGACCTTCTTGGCCTGCTGCTGCTTGCGGGCGTCGCGGGAATAGCTGCGGCGCTGCATGATCTCGTCGCGCACCACCAGGGCCAGGGCCTGGTACAGCTGCTCCGGCGTGGCGTCGCTCACGTCGCAGGCAAACTGGGTGTGCAGCTTGTTGAGTATGCTCTCTTTGATCTGCTCAACGGTCATCCGTTCGAAATTCACAAAAACACCTCCGAAATAATAAGGCATGGCGGTTAGTTCAAACGTCACTATAGCATATTAAGGGGGGATGTTCAATTGATTGTGTGTTTATTTTTTGGTTGAAAACGCACAATACCGCGCATTTTCTCCTTTTGTTCACGGGGAATCAATTCGTGCTTTACAAAAAACGGGCATAAGGGGAGGAGGCGTGAAGCCCTTGGCGGGCCGGGCGGCGCGGTGACGCCATACATGAGCGAAATTTGCATTTTCGGAAGTCGAAAAATGCAAATTTAACCTTGCAATATCCGGAATTAAAGTGGAAATGGGCACAAAGATATGATAAAATAGCAAAAGCAACATTCATTCGGGAAAGGTTGGATTGCGCTATGAAGACCTATGCGGAAATGACCCGCGCGGAACTTGAGAACGAGGTCGCCCTGCTGAAAAAGGAATACCAGCGGTTCCAGGGCATGGGCATTCACCTGAACATGAGCCGCGGCGTGCCCTGCAAGGAGCAGCTGGATTTGTCCATGAACATGATGGACGTGCTGGATTCCGACAGCGACCTGACCTGCGACGACGGCACCGACTGCCGCAACTACGGCGCGCTGACCGGCATCGAGGAGGCCCGGGAGCTGCTGGGAGACATGATGGAGAACAACCCAAAGGACATCATCATCTACGGCAACTCCAGCCTGAACGTGATGTACGACACCGTCTCCCGCGCCTACACCCACGGCATCATGGGCTCCATGCCCTGGTGCAAGCTGGATAAGGTGAAGTTCCTGTGCCCGGTGCCCGGCTACGACCGCCACTTTGCCATCACCCAGTACTTCGGCATCGAGATGGTCCCCGTGCCCATGACGCCCAACGGCCCCCGGATGGACCTGGTGGAGAAGCTGGTGGCCGAGGACGAGGCCATCAAGGGCATCTGGTGCGTGCCCAAGTATTCCAACCCCCAGGGCTATTCCTACAGCGACGAGACCGTGCGCCGCTTCGCCCGGCTGGAGCCCGCCGCCTCAGACTTCCGCATCTTCTGGGACAATGCCTACGGCATGCACCACCTGTACGACGACAAGCAGGACTACCTGATCGAGATCCTGGCCGAGTGCAAGCGGGCCGGCAATCCCGACATGGTGTACAAGTTTTCCTCCACCAGCAAGATTACCTTCCCCGGCTCCGGCATCGCGGCGCTGGCCACTTCGCCCAACAACATGGAGGACATCATCAACCAGCTGCGCCGCCAGACCATCGGCCACGACAAGGTGAACCAGCTGCGCCACGTGCGCTTCTTCGGCGACATCCACGGCATGGTGGAGCACATGCGCAAGCACGCCGACATTCTGCGCCCGAAGTTCGAGATGGTGGAGAACACGCTGGAGGAGAAGCTGGGCGGCCTGGGGATCGGCACCTGGACCAAGCCCCTGGGCGGCTATTTCATCCACTTCGAGAGCCTGCCCGGCTGCGCGAAGGCCATCGTGGCCCGGGCCAAGAAGGCCGGCGTGGTGATGACCCCCGCGGGCGCGACCTGGCCCTACGGCAAGGACCCCCAGGACAACAGCATCCGCATCGCGCCCTCCTATCCGTCTCCCCAGGACCTCGCCACCGCCGCCGAGCTGTTCGCCCTGTGCGTCCGGCTGGTCAGCGCCGAGAAGCTGCTGGCGACGAAGTGACGGCCAAAGGACTGCCTTAGTCTATACGAGAAATATACAGCTGCAGGGGCGGCGTTGCGCCGCCCTTGCAGCTGTTTTACGAAGCGGTATTCTCCCGGCAGTTCTATCGGAACCATTCTCC
>JAZSAA010000276.1:0-2141 GCA_045601625.1 Clostridia bacterium
CAGCCGGCTGTCCTCGCCGTCCATGAACTTTATGGCGTTGTCGATGATGTTGGACACCACCTGGTTGATGCGGTTGGCGTCGGCCATCACGTACAGCGGGCCCTCTCCCAGCTCCACCGACACCGCGATGCCCTTTTCGTCGATGCGGGGCTCGAAGTTGATCAGGTTGCGGCGCATCAGCTCGTTGGCGTCGAAGGGGGCCAGCGTCAGCGGGAACTTGCCCGATTCCAGCCGGGACAGGTCCAACAGGTCCCGAACCAGTTCGGTCAGCCGGTCGGTCTCGTCCAGCACGATCTGGAGGTAGCGGGGCATCTCCTCCGAAGGGATCACGCCGTCCAGCATGGCCTGCACGTAGCCGCGCATACAGGTCATCGGCGAGCGCAGCTCGTGGGACACGTTGGCCACAAAGCTGCGCCGGGAATCCTCCAGCCGGGAGAGCTCCTCGGCCATGCGGTTGATGGTGTCGGCCAGCTCCTCCAGCTCGCCGCCGCAATGGACCTCCACCCGACGGGTCAAATCGCCCCTGGAGAACT
Organism: Clostridia bacterium; assembly: GCA_045601625.1. GTDB lineage: Bacteria > Bacillota > Clostridia > Christensenellales > Aristaeellaceae > UBA2862. The sequence continues at coordinate 534 of JAZSAA010000276.1, forward strand.
CGCTGACGGCGCTGGACATCTCCTTCAGGGGGCGGATCTGGCTTCGGGCCAGGAAGAAGGCCAGTATCGTGCCCAGCGCCAGCGCGAACAGCGCCGGGGGCAGGATCTGCTTTACGACGCTCTTCAACCCCACGCGAAGGGAGGCGGTGGGGATGTGCAGCAGCACCGCGCCCACCACGGTATCGTCGCCGTAGAGCCAGGGCACGCCGATGGTCACGATCTTTTCCCCATCCTCCAGTTCGGGAAACAGGCCCGTGACGCGAATCTCCTTGCCCTCCTTGATCTTCGACAGCTGTTCCTTCACCGCCTCGGAGGCCAGGCTGCGGGTGGTGTTCCAGGACTTGTCCAGGTACTGCACGTAGGCCATGCCCGAATCGTAGCTGACGATCCAGATGTCGGCGTTGTAGTTGTTATAGATGCCGGCGATCTTGCGGCGGATCAGGTAACGCATGGTGGCGTTGTTCTGCACATAGCTGAGGGTGTTCAGGTTGGCCATGTAGTCGGCCACCTCCCGGGCCTGCAGACGCACCTCGGATTCATAGCTGTCCTGCATGGCCTGCCGCCTCGAGGCGATCAGCACGCCGGTGAATATGGCGATGGTGGCCAGCAGCGCCGCCAGCAGCACGCTGTAGGTGCGCCAGAAGAGGCTCCTGCGCATGCTACTTCACCTCGAACTTATAGCCGACACCCCACACGGTCTTGATCTGCCAGCCCAGCTTTTCGCCCTCGGTCAGCTTCTCCCGCAGGCGCTTGACGTGCACGTCCACGGTGCGGGAATCGCCGAAGTAATCGTAGCCCCACACCTGCTCCAGCAGCTGCTCCCGGGTGAACACCTGGTTGGGGTGGCTGGCCAGGAAGTTCAGAAGCTCCAGCTCCTTGGGGGGCATCTCCAGCTCCTTGCCCATGTAGTTGACGGTGTACTGGCTGATGTTCACCGTCAAGCCGGGGAAGCTCAGGGCCTTGTTTGCCTCGGCGGGCTCCGGCGCCTGGTAGCGGCGGATGACCGCCTTGATGCGGGCCACCAGCTCCTTCATGTCGAAGGGCTTGGCGATGTAGTCGTCCGCGCCAAGCTCCAGCCCCAGCACCTTGTCGAAGGTCTCGTCCTTGGCCGTGAGCATGATGATGGGCACGTTCGAGGTCCTGCGGGTCTCCCGCAGCACCTGCCAGCCGTCCATGCCGGGCAGCATCACGTCCAGCAGCATCAGGTTCGGCGGCGAGGCCAGCACCTTCTTCAGCGCCTCGTCGCCCCGCTCCGCCATCTCGACCTCAAAGCCCTCCTTGACCAGGTACAGATTGACCAGCTGGCGGATGTTCGGGTCGTCGTCCACCAGCAGGATCTTCGTATTCATCATGGAAACCACCTCGATATTCTGACGCCATAAGCATAGCACAAAGGTTTGAACAGGGTGTGAACAAAGTACAAATTCTGATTTGTCGGACTGACGGAACCCCTCCGCCGCTACGCGGCACCGTCCACGGGCCTGCCGGCCCCATCTCGCTGAAAACAGTCCACTGGACTGTTTTCCTGGCGCTCGATGCCCCTTTCAGGGGAGGCTTTTGGGTAACTTGCCGGGGGTATCGGGGGAGGCGACAAACCCAAAGGGTTTG
>JAZSAA010000277.1:0-5954 GCA_045601625.1 Clostridia bacterium
TGCCTGGCGGTGGAGATTCTGGCTTCCCGCGGCCGCCAGACCCTGGCCTTCGGCCCCCTGAAGCCCGTGGGCCTGAAGGATCCCCGCACAGGAAAAGAGCCCTACGCCGTGGTGCAGCTGCGCCAGGAGAACGTCCAGGGCACGCTGTACAACCTGGTGGGCTTCCAGACCCGGCTGAAGTGGGGCGAGCAGAAGCGGGTGTTCGGCATGATTCCCGGCCTGGAGCACGCGGAATTCGCCCGCTACGGCGTGATGCACCGCAACACCTACCTGAACGGGCCCGCCGTGCTGGGGCGCAACTTCGCCTTGAAGGGCGAGCCGCTATTGCGCTTCGCAGGCCAGCTGACCGGCGTGGAGGGCTACATGGAATCCACCGCCAGCGGCCTTGTGGCGGCGGTGTCGCTGGCCAGGGCCATGGCCGGGCAGGAGGAGCCGGACTTCACTGGAAAGACCGTCCTGGGCGCCCTGGAGCGCCACGTGCGCACCCCCAGCGCCAACTTCCAGCCGATGAACGCCAACTTCGGCATCCTGGAAGCCCTGCCCTTCCGCGTGAAAGGCAAGAAGAACCGCTACGAAAAGCTGAGCGAGGTCGCCATCGACACGCTGAACGAGGTAATCAGAAATTATGAGCTATGAACATGAACCCAGAAGCCCCTTCCGCGGCACCACCATCTGCGCCGTGAAGCGGGACGGCGTCATCGCAGTGGCCGGCGACGGCCAGGTCACCATGGGCGAGCACACCATCATGAAGGCCACCGCAAAAAAGGTGCGGCGCATCTTCGGGGACAAGGTGGTCACCGGCTTCGCCGGCAGCGTGGCCGACGCCTTCGCCCTGTCCGAAAAATTCGAGGACAAGCTGACCCAGTACGCCGGCAACCTGCCCCGGGCGGCGGTGGAGCTGGCCCAGGACTGGCGGATGGACCGCGCCATGCGCAAGCTGGAGGCCATGCTGCTGTGCGCGGACAAGGACAACCTGATGCTGATCTCCGGCACCGGCGAGGTCATCGAGCCCGACGACGGCGTGCTGGCCATCGGCTCCGGCGGCAACTACGCGCTGGCCGCGGCGAGAGCGCTGTTGGCCAACACCGACCTGCCCGCCCCCGAGATCGCCAGGAAGGCCCTGGAGATCGCCAGCGAGATCTGCGTGTACACGAATGGAAACATCATCGTGGAGACGGTGTGAAAGGAAAAGACATGACAGAATTAACCCCCCGCGAGATCGTTCGCGAACTGGATCGCTACATCGTTGGCCAGGACGACGCAAAGCGCGCCGTGGCTGTGGCCCTGCGCAACCGCTATCGCCGTGCCCAGCTGCCGGAGGACATCCGGGAAGAGGTCACCCCCAAGAACATACTGATGATCGGCCCCACCGGCGTGGGCAAGACCGAGATCGCCCGCCGGCTGGCGAAGCTGGTGGACGCGCCCTTCGTGAAGGTGGAAGCCACCAAGTTCACCGAGGTGGGCTATGTAGGCCGCGACGTGGAGAGCATCATCCGCGACCTGGTGGAGGCTTCGATCCGCCTGGTCAAGGGCCAGCACGCCGAGCGGGTGCGCATCCGCGCCCAGGCCAACGTGGAGGACCGGCTGGTGGAACTGCTGACCCAGACCGTCAAGCGCAAGCCCGCCAACCCCATCGACATCCTGCTGGGCAACAAGCCCCGGCAGCCCGAGCCCTCCCCCGAGGAGAAGAACGCGCTGGCCGTGCGCCAGGGCGACGTGCGCGAGCGCCTGCGTAAGGGAGAGCTTGAGCACGAGCTGGTGGAGGTCGAGGTGGAAGAGCGCACGCCCCAGCCCGAGATCCCCGGCATGGACATGAACATGAACGACGTGCTGGGCAACATACTGCCGAAAAAGACCAAGCTGCGCAAGGTAGAGGTCCGGGAAGCCCGGAAGATCCTCCAGGCCGAGGAGGAGCAAAACCTGATCGACATGGACCAGGTGTACACCGAGGCCATCGAGCGGGCCGAGCAGCACGGCATCGTGTTCCTGGACGAGATCGACAAGGTGGCGGGCCGCGGCGGCGGCCACAGCGGCCCCGACGTCAGCCGCGAGGGCGTGCAGCGGGACATCCTGCCCATCGTCGAGGGCAGCACCGTGAACACCAAGTACGGCCCGGTCAAGACCGACCACGTGCTGTTCATCGCCGCAGGCGCGTTCCACGTGTCCAAGGTCACCGACCTGATCCCCGAGCTGCAGGGCCGCTTCCCCGTGCGGGTGGACCTGAAGCCGCTGACCATGGAGGACTACAAGCGCATCCTCACCCAGCCCGAGAACGCCCTGATCCGCCAGTACCAGCTGCTGCTGGGCGTGGACGGCGTCAGCCTGGAGTTCGACGATTCCGCCCTGTCCCTGATCGCCGAGTATGCCTGGCAGGCCAACGAGTCCAGCGAGAACATCGGCGCGCGGCGGCTGCACACGCTGATGGAGCGCATCCTCAGCGACATCGCCTTCAACGCCGGCGGCGGCGACGCCCCCGAGATCTGCGTGCCGGTCAACGCCGAATATGTCAAGGCCCAGCTCTCCGGCGACATGCACCAGATGGACGTAAAGAAGTACATACTTTGAGCAATTCTGATCTATCGGGCAGAGCTCGATAGATCAGAATTGAGGGATTGGGTTTTAGGGGTTAGGTTTTTAAGGAATGGACCGAACCCTGACGGATTTGTTTGATTTAAGGGAACGGCACAGGATTCAACGCCTCTCGATCCCTTATCCAAAAGAAATCCGCAAGGATTTCTACCTTCCCTAACACCCAAAGCCTAAAATCAAAAACCTGAATTCTGATACTGTTCTCAAATAAGAAATAGAATAGATCCTGTGCGATGCAAGCCTGCGGCACGACTCCGCTTCGCTGCGCTCAGGATGACAAGCGTAACGGTGTCATCCTGAGCGCAGCGAAGAATCTTCTACAATTTAATTTAGAATAGTATGATTTGTCACCTCAGCGACAAATCAGAATTTCCTTCCCCACAAAGCTCAGGGGCCCGATGCTTTCGCATCGGGCCCCTGTTGTCTTCGTGTCGCTTTATTCGTTCACAATGCTCACGATATTGCCGTTGAAGTCATAGACGATGGTGCCGTATTCCTCACCGGCCATTTTGCCGTAGGAGCAGGCAATGCCCTCGTCGCTCAGCTCCATGCGATACAGCCAGCTGGCCTCCGCGCTGCCGGAGCTGGCCTGCCACAGCACGTTGCCGTCAGCATCGATGGCCACCGGGTCGGGGCCGTAGTAGCCGCCGATATAAGTAACGCCCTTGTCGTCCAGCACATGGGAGATGCTGCCGCCCAGGTCCAGGGTCGCCTTCGCGATTTCCCACTTCACGTCACCGGTGGCGGGATCAATGGCGGTCAGGCCCTTGCAGGCGTTGTACATCAGCACCAGCGGAGCGTCGGCCGTGCCGCCGATGAACACGTCAGTCTGCATCAGCTCGGTGATGCTGTCCGTGGTGGTCTCCTTCTTCCACAGCTCGTTTCCGGCGGCGTCAAGGCCGACAGCCATCAGGTATTCGGAATTCTGCTGATAAATCTGGCGGCCGTACACGTGCACGCCGGCCACGACGGTCTCCAGAATCACGAAGTCGTCGTTGTACTCCGAAACGTCGGTGTAGGACGATACGGGCGCGTTCTCCACCTCTTCCAGGACGCTCTCGCTCTTGCCGTCCTCCGCAGCGGGAGTCTGAGTCTCACCTTCGGCCACCAGCGGCTCGCCTTCAGCCACCAGCGGCTCGCCCTCGGCCACCAGGGGTTCGCCCTCGGTCACCAGGGGTTCACCCTCGGCTACCAGCGGCTCACCCTCGGCCACAGCAGGCTCTTCGGCCGGCGCCTCGGCGGGCGCTTCAACGGCACCGTCAACAGCTTCCAGCTTGTCGCCGCGGATATAGCCGACGACGCCGTTGAAGTTGACCTGGTACCACTTGCCATCCTTCACGCAGTCGGTGACGACAGTGCCCACGGGCACCTGGGTCAGGCTCTCCGTATCGGTGCTCGGCCCCTTGCGCAGATTGACCGCCGTATTGACGTTGACGACCTTCATCGAAATGCCCTCCGCAAACGCAAAGGACGTCAGCAGGCAGACCATTGCCACAAGGCATGCCAGAATACGTTTCATCATTCAGGTTTCCCCCTTATCACTGTGTATCTTGCTCGGCAGGCCCTCAGGGGCACAATACAGAGCTTTGGTAATAGTATACTATGTTTCCGCCGCCGCGTCAACAGAAACCACAATCACAAAACATGACAAAAAAAAGGCAAATTACAATTTTGCATGATTTGCGTCTGTCAGGGTAATAATAGCGCATATATAAACCCATGCTGTCATAAAGGATGTGACCGTTTCAATGAAGGCGATCATCATGGCGGGCGGCGAAGGCACGCGCCTGAGACCGTTGACCTGCGATTGCCCCAAGCCGATGATAAAGCTGATGGAGAAGCCGGTGATGCAATACGCCCTGGCGCTGCTGAAGCAGCACGGCATCGGGGATATCGCCGTCACGCTGGGCTACCTGCCCGACCCCATACGGGACTATTTCGGCGCGGGAGACGACTTCGGCGTATCGCTGCGCTACACCGCCGAGCCCTCTCCCCTAGGCACGGCGGGCGGCGTCAGGCAGGCCCGGCGCTTTCTGGACGAATCCTTTGTGGTGCTCTCCGGCGACGGCGTGACCGACCTGGACCTCACCGACGCCATCGCCTTTCACCGGCGCAAGGGCGCGCTGGCGACGCTGGTGCTGAAGCGGACGGACAACCCCCTGGACTACGGCGTAGTGCTGACCGACGCCGATGGCCGCCTGCGCTCGTTCCATGAGAAGCCCGACTGGGGCGACGTGGTTTCAGACACGGTGAACACCGGCATCTACATCCTTGAGCCCGAGGTGCTCGACCGCATTCCCCCGGACCGTCCCTGCGACTTCGGCCAGGAGCTGTTTCCCGCCCTGGTGAAGCAGGGATTGCCGGTGTACGGCTATGTGATGGAGGGCTACTGGTGCGACATCGGCGACGTGCGGGCCTACCTCCAGGCCCACACCGACGCGCTGGAGGGGCGCATCCGCGTGGAGGGGCTGTCTCCCCGCCAGGGCAAGGTGGCGCAGCTGCCCGGGGCTTCGGTGGATCGCTCCGCCGTGCTGGAGGGGCCCTGCCTGATCGGCGCGAACGCCCGGATCATGCCCGGGGCCTACGTCGGGCCCTACAGCGTCGTGGGCGCGGGCTGCGTGATCGGCGAGGGGGCCAGCCTGAAGCGCTCGGTGCTCTGGCCCGGCGCGCGGCTGATGCGCGGCGCGCAGGCCCGGGGCTGTGTGCTGGCTGCGGGCGCAATCCTCGGCGAAGGCGCCCAGGCCTACGAGGAGAGCGTTTTGGGCACTGGCGCGGCCCTCGGCGAACGGACGGTGCTGCTGCCGGGGATAAAGCTCTGGCCCGGCAAGCGGGGCGCGGACGGCGAGCGGCTGGACGCCAACCTGATCTGGGGCAGCCGCGGGGGCGAAGGCTTCACCGCCGGGGCGATGGCCCTCTCTGGCCCCGAGCAGGCCCTGCGCGCCGCACGGGCCGTGTGCGCCGTGCTCAGGCCCCGCCAGCTGCTGCTGGGCCGCGACTCCGGCGATCAGGCCGACGCACAGTGGCACGCGGCGGCGGCCGGCGCGATGGCCCAGGGCGCGCAGGTGCTGGACGCCGGCGAATGCACGCTGCCCCAGCTGCGCCACTGCCTGCGGACCTTGCGCTGCGATGGGGGCGTGATGGTGGAGGCCCGGCGCCTGACGCCGCTGAACGACCTCGGGGCCCGGCTGCCCACCCGGCAGCAGCGTTCCGTCGCGGGGCTGAACGCCCGCCAGGACTTTCCCCCGCCCTACCAACGGGAGTCGTCGGCCATCGAGCCCGCCGGGGGGCTGCGCGCGGCCTACGTGTCCGCCGCGGCAGCCCGCTTTACTGCCGACGTCCAGGCCGCGCCGCCGGTGGCGCTGTAC
>JAZSAA010000278.1:0-2169 GCA_045601625.1 Clostridia bacterium
CCCTCTCCCCCGGCGGCGGGCTGTACGCCTGCGCGCTGCTCGACCATGAACTGGAGGTGCAACCCCGATGAAACTGAAATGGCTCGGCCACTCCTGCTTTGAACTGACGCTGCCCGGCGGCGTGATCGTCACCGACCCCTACGACGACACCGTGGGCTATCCCCCGCTGCGCGTCAGGGCCGACGCGGTCCTGTCCAGCCACGGCCACTTCGACCATAATTACTTCGCCGCCGTCGGGGGCGACCCGGTCATACTGAACACCCCCGGCGTCCACGAGGCCTGCGGCGCGAAAATCACCGCCGTGCCCTGCTTCCACGACGAGGTGAAGGGCGCAAAGCGGGGCGAAAACCTGATCCACCTGATCGAGGCCGAAGGCCTGCGCGTCGCCCACCTGGGCGACCTGGGCCACCAGCCCGACACCGACGAGCAGAGGACCGCCCTGTCGAACCTCGACGTCATGCTCATCCCCATCGGCGGCACCTTCACCCTCACCACCCCCGAGGCGGTGCAGCTGATCGAGGCCTTCAAGCCCCGCTGCGCCGTCGCCATGCACTTCAGAAACCGCTACTGCCACTTCAACGTCACCGACGAGGCCGAATTCGTCCGCCTCACCGGCGCGAAGCGGCTCCCCAACGCAGTGGAAATCACGAAGGACGCCCCCGTCGGCTGCTGCGTGATGGACATCTGACGGATTCATAGAACACGATGGCAGGCCGGCCATGCGCCCGGCCTGCCATTATTTTTCTTTATGATCGTCTTATCATTTATAATTTGACATAATTATTTTACGAACATACAATGATGATGTGAAAGGCAAATTCTGATTTGTCGCGCGGCGACAAATCAAAATTTGAGTATTTAGTATTTAGTATTTAGTGGTTAGTGAAGGTTGAAATCCTTCGGTTTTCTTTCTATTTGAAGATCGAGGAACGTTGAAATCTCAGCCGTTTCCTTTTATTCAAACAAATCCGTCAGGATTTGCACCGCCACTAAATACTAACCACTAAATACTAAATACTCAATTCTGAATAATCGAGCTACAGCTCGATTATTCAGAATTTATAAAAGGAGGTGCCCCCATGTCCACCCGAGCAACCGATACCCGCGTCTTTGAGGAATACCCCGTCCTTCGGGCGGTGCTGGCGCTGGCGGTGCCCACGGTGATCAGCCAGATCATCCTGGTGGTGTACAACATGGCGGACACCTTCTTCATCGGCCGGGCGGGCAGCGACGAAATGATCACCGCCGTGACGGTGTGCATGCCGGCGTTCATGTTCCTGTCGGCGGTGTCGAACCTGTTCGGCGTGGGCGGGGCCAGCGTGATCGCCCGGTCGCTGGGCGCGGGGGACGAAAAAAAGGCGCGCCACACGGCGGCCTTCGCCTTCTGGGGGTGCGTGCTGGTCACGCTCCTGTACGCGCTGGGCGCCTGGCTGTTCCAGGACGGGTTCGTGAACCTGCTGGGGGGCAGCGACCCCGCCGTGCACCCGCACGCCTGCCGCTACCTGCTGGTCACGGTGGCGCTGGGCGGCGTGGCCACGTCGCTGAACGCGCTGCTGGGCCACCTGGTGCGCGCGGAGGGCCGGTCGGTGCAGGCGGGCTTCGGCATCGCCCTGGGGGGCGTGCTGAACATCGCCCTGGACCCGCTGTTCATGTTCCGGCTGCTGCCCCGGGGCAACGAGGTGCTGGGCGCGGCGCTGGCCACTGCCCTGTCCAACGTGATCGCCACGCTGTACTTCCTGGGGCTGCTCTTCCACAACCGGCGCGGCTCCGTGCTGGACCTGCGGCCCACCCGGGGCGCGCTGGCGCACGGCATCCCCGGCGACGTGCTGGCCACCGGCCTGCCCGCCTGCCTGATGACGCTGTGCGAAAACATCAGCTACGCGGTGCTGGACAACCTTATGGCCCTCTCCGGCACGGTGATGCAGGCCGGCCTGGGCGTGGCCAAGAAGGTGAACATGCTGGCCCACTGCATGGTGCGGGGCATGGCCCAGGGCGTGCTGCCGCTGACCGCCTTCACCTACGCCGCCCGCAACCACCGGCGCATGAAGCGCGCCCTGCGCATCTCCATCGCCATCTCCGTGGTCCTGGCCGCGCTGTGCATGGCCGCGGGGCTGCTGTTCAGCCGGCAGCTGATCGGCCTGTTCATACGCCACGAATCCGACTCCCTGG
>JAZSAA010000279.1:0-3515 GCA_045601625.1 Clostridia bacterium
AGAACGCGCCGGAGACCCCCGAGCTGCCCGCGGCCGGCGACCTGCAGGCCCCGGACGAGGCTCCCGCTGAGGACAGCCAGTCCGCCCAGACCGACAACACCGCCCTCCAGGGGGCCCTGCAGGCCTACCGGGCGGCCAAGGAATCGACCCACGAGGAAGCGCTCCAGGCGGAGCTGGACGGCTACGTGGCCGCCGGCAAGCTGACCCAGGAGCAGGCTGACCTGATCATGAACTACTACAAGGAGCGCCAGTCCATGCGCAACGGCACCTGCCCCAGCTGTGGCTACCAGTTCCAGAACGGCAACGGCGGCCGCATGAACGGCAATGGCCGCGGCGGCAAGGGCGGCAGGATGAACGGCGGCTTCGGCGGCAAGGGTGGCCGCATGGGCGGCATGAACGGCGATTTCGGCGGCATGATGCCCGGCACCCCCAATGGCATGTCCGCCCAGCCCGACCAGGCCGCGCCCCAGGCGTTCGGCAGCGAAGGCATCTGACAAGCCGGCAGAAACGGTGGAAACCCCAGGGTTTCCGCCGGTTTCTGTGCGAAAAAAACTGATTTGGCGGGGAGATGCGTTGCATACGGAACCCCTCCGACCCCGCCTGCAAGGCGGCAATCCGGAGGATTGCCGGTTTCGCCCGAAGGGCGAAACTGAATTTGACAAATCATAGATTTGGCAAATTCACCGCGGGGCCACCTCCCCTTTCAGGGGACGCTTTTGGAGCGACTCGCGGCCATTTGAGCCTCCCCTGAAAGGGGCATCGAGCGCCCGGAAAACAGTCCAGTGGACTGCTTTCAGCAAGATGGGGCCGGCAGGCCCGTGGACGGTGCCGCGTAGCGGCGGAGGGGTTCCGTCACCCCGATAAATAAAAAATTTACCAACGAACACCAACCAATCAAAGGATGATGACGATGCGCATACTCTTTGCCGAGGACGACCGGGACCTTTCCCGGGCGGTGAAGGCCCTGCTGGAGCACTCGGGCTATTCGGTGGACGTGGTGGACAACGGCCTGGATGCGCTGGACTATGCCGACAGCGGGGCCTACGACGGGCTGATCCTGGACTGGATGATGCCCGGGCTCAGCGGCGTGCAGGTGCTGGAGAAGCTGCGGGGGAAGGGCAACGCCGCCCCCTGCCTGATGCTCACGGCCCGGGACGCGGTGGAGGACCGGGTGACGGGCCTGGACGCCGGCGCGGACGACTACCTGGCCAAGCCCTTCGCCACCAGCGAGCTGCTGGCCCGGGTGCGGGCCATGCTGCGCCGCAAGGCGGACTACGCCCCGGACGTGCTGCGCTTTGCCGACATCGAGCTGGACCGGGCGGGCATGATCCTGCGCTGCGGCGGCCGGGAGGAGCGCCTGAGCAACAAGGCCTTCCAGCTGATGGAGATGCTGGTGGAGCGCCCCCGGGTGGTGCACAGCATCGACCAGATCATGGAAAAGGTCTGGGGCTGGGACAGCGAATCCGAGGTCAACGTGGTGTGGGTCAACATCTCCCAGCTGCGCAAAAAGCTGAAGCAGATGGGCTCTTCCGTGGACATCAAGGCCACCCGGGGCGTGGGCTATTCACTGGAGGCGTGACATGATACGGGGCATACGCAGGCGCTTCATGCGCATCGCCATCGGCGTGCTGGCGCTGGCCATGGTGCTTGTGGCGCTGATCATCAACGGGGCCAACTGGGTGAACGTCCGCGCGGAGCTGTACGAGACCCTGGGCTACCTGAACGAGATGACGCTCCAGCGGGGCCCGCTGGGCCAGGGGCCGAAGGGCACGTTGCAGGGCCGCCGGGGCAACCCATCGAAGCGCCTGCGGAACATGGCGGACGAATCCCGCTTCTTCTCCGTGACCCTGGCCGAGGACGGCAGCTGCGCGCTGGACGACGCCTCCCACGTCTCCGCCGACGACGCCGACGGATTGGTGGAGCTGGCCGCCAGTGCCCTGGTCGGGGGACGCACCTCCGGATTCTACAGGGATTACCTGTTCAAAGTAAGTGAACGACAGGGAGAATCTGTGGCGCTGTTCCTGAACTGCGAGACCAAGCTGAGCCGGGTGCGCAGCTTGGCGCTGATCTCGGCGGCGGCCTGCGGGGGGTGCGTGCTGCTGGCCTGGCTGCTGGTGGGGCTGTTCAGCTCCCGGGCCATACGCCCGCTGGTGGAGAGCGCCGTGCAGCAGAAGCAGTTCATCACCGACGCCGGCCACGAACTGAAGACCCCCCTGACGGTGATCTCGGCCAACATGGACGTGCTGACCCTGGAGACGGGGGAAAACGAGTGGATTCGCAGCACCCGGAAGCAGGTGGCCAACCTGCGGGGGCTGGTGGGCGAGCTGATCTACCTGTCCCGGCTGGACGAGGAGGACGCGAGGCTGCAAAAGGTGGACGTGGACCTGTCCCGGCTGGCGCGGGAGACCGCCGAGCCCTTCGTGGGCATGGCGGAGTTCGCCGGAAAGACGCTGGACGTTCAGGCCGGGGACGGCATCCACGTCACCGGCGACGGGGCCATGCTGGGCCGGCTGGTGTCGATCCTGTGCGACAACGCCGTCAAATACGCCCCGGAGGGCGACACCATCACCCTGAGCCTGTCCCGGGGCCGCCGGGGCGTGCTGCTGTCCACCGACAACGCCGCCCGGCAGGCCATGTCCGACGAGACCCTGCGCCACCTGTTCGACCGCTTCTACCGGGCGGACGCCTCCCGCAGCCGGGAGAGCGGCGGCTACGGCATCGGCCTGTCCGTGGCCCGAGCCATCGTCGAAAAGCACGGCGGCAGCATCAGGGTGCGCCAGACCCCCGAGGGCCGCGTCCGATTTGAATGTCAGCTGGGGAAGTGAAGGATCTTCCAATCGCCCCATCGAACGCTTTGTGACGGAATAAAACCATATCGAGACCCTGAATTTGTACACTCCGACGCCCCGAATCCGATTCGCGGGCGTTTTTTGGGACACATCCGGCGGTATACTGTTCCCAGAGCGTGCGACGGGAGCGCGTCGCGCAACCCAAACGGGGAGGTATAACGCAATGTACAAGATCATCTACATGGTACTCATCTGGCGGCGCAGCATCTTCGGCTTCTGGTACAGGGCGCCCAAATTCCGCATCGCCCATGTCGACCACGCCGCCGCCCGCCGCCTGGGGCGCCTGTTCACCTTCGAGGACATGATGGGCGTCTCCCGGGCGGCCCAGTGAGGTGGCCGCCATGGACAAGCTGCAGGCCTGGCTGCGCCGCATACAGCAGCCCCCGCGCCGCGAGGTGGCCAACCTGGACTACTGGTCTCTCCTGGCCGAGACCCGCATCGCCCCGGAGGGCTTCCCCGCCGCCGAGGAGGACCCCCGAAACGCCAAGCCGGGGCGGGAGGGGATGCTTTCGGTTGAGAGGAAAAATTCTGATTTATCGAGCAGAGCTCGATAAATCAGAATTTGAGTATTTAGTATTTAGTGGTTAGTATTTAGTGGCGGTACAAGCGGCGCGGTTTTCAATTTTCCAATTTGAAAATCCGCGGTTTCGGCCGAAGGCCGAAACT
>JAZSAA010000280.1:0-4059 GCA_045601625.1 Clostridia bacterium
GATCAGCCCGAGGGCGACGGCGGCGTTTGAACGGTACTACGAGCAGAGCGCCGACAAGCTGAACCTGGTGAACACGGTGATGCTGGAATCGACGCAGGACGCCTACCGGGAGGCGGTGGCGGACATCGTGAACCGGATGCGGCGGGCGCAGACCATTATCGACGCGGCCACCGGCGAGGTGGCCGTCGGTGTGGAGAGCTTTAACCAGGCATTGAAGGACGCGGTGCGGAAGCTGGTGGCGACGGGGATCACGGGATTCATCGACCACGGCGGACGGCGCTGGCGGCCGGAGACCTACGTCGCCATGGACATGCGGACGACCTTTCACAACGTGAGCCGGCAGGCGTTTTGGGATAGGAATGAGGAATACGGGAACGACCTGTACCTGGTCAGCCAGCATCCGGGGGCGCGGCCGCTGTGCTATCCGTGGCAGTGCCACGTGATCAGCCGGACGGACGAGGCGCGGGACGTAGTGGACGGGGCCGGGAACGCGGTGCACGTCTACGCCCAGAGCGAAACCACCTACGGCGAGCCGGCGGGGCTGTTCGGCATCAACTGCGGGCATCACCCGGAGCTGTTCGTGCCGGGGGCGACGAGGGTGCCGGAGGTGCGACAGGGTGAGGAAGAGAACGCGCGGCAGTATGCCGAGAGCCAGAAGCAGCGCGGACTTGAACGGAAGTTCCGGGCGGCGCGACTGGACATGGAGGTCGCCAGGGCCCAGGGCGACGACGAGGGATTGAAACTGGCGCGGGAGAAACTGCAGGACGCCGACGCGAAGCTGGACCGGTTCACAAAGGAGACCGGCAGGAAGCGGCGGCGGGAGCGGGAATACGCGCCGGTGGACGCCACCTGGCCGAAGCCCACGGGCGAAGGGGCCACGGCGGTGCGGGACGCGCTGCGGGAGTATTTCGGGAACGGAGGGACGTAAATGGGATGTGAACACAAGCGGGTGAAATCCGTGAATTGCGTGATCTTCTGCATGGATTGCGGGGCGAAGCTGGACAAGGCCCCGGAGCCGGAGAAGAAGCAGGTTAAGCGGACGACGAAGAAGAAGGCCGAGGCTTAGTTTCAGCAAGATTCAAGTTGAAACTACGCAAGTTTGAAGCGCTGATTAAGGCAACCGTTCGGAATTTCCGACAGGTTGCTTTTTTCATACCAATTTGCGAGCGACATTAATGTCCTTTGCAAATTGTAGACCCACAGCAATGGTTGGACCTTATCACGTCCGGCGGGACGATAAACACGCGCCGCCCCATCGTTCTATGCGGGCGTTAAAGGAGGACGTATGAGCAACATTTTCACCAGGAAAGCGTTGAACGACATCATGGGCAATGAGGGCTTGACGCCGGAGCAGCGGACCGAGCAGGTTTTCAGCCTGTACGGGCGTGCGCTGGACGATGGCTACATCGCCAAGGGCGCGGCGGCCCAGGCCCAGCAGACGGCGCTGGACAACGCCAAGACCGAGTGGGAGAAGGGCCTCAAAACCCCCGATCCCAAGGAGAGCGACGCCTACAAGCAGCTGCAGGGGGAGTTTGACAGCTACAAGCAGATGCAGCAGGCGCGGACGTCCGAGGACTACAAGGGCGTCAAGGGCAAGTTCTTCGAGACGGTCTACGGCATGGTGGATCGCAAGGACGGGGCGAAGCCCGTCGCGGAACAACTGGCGGACATCCGCAAGGGATACGAGGAGTACTTCGAGCCGGAGCAGCGCCAGCAGCAGAGCAGGCCCACGTTCGGCGCGCCTGTGGAGGGCAGCATGCCGAAGGGGGACCAGGGGGCGGTCGCCGCGTTTTCGCAGGCGTGGGGATTTGTGCCCCGGAAGAAAGAATGAAGAAAGAATGAGGAGATGAGACTTTATGCCGAACTTTGTGCAGACTGACGTCAACTACGCCGCCGAGTACAGCCGGGCGCTGGCGGAGGCGTATCCGTATCTGAGCTACTTCGGCGCGGTTTGGGCTTCGCCCAATTCGGCGCTGTACCGCCCCGGCATGAGCAAGACCATGTACATTCCGTCGATGAGCACCAGCGGCGCGAAGGCGGTGGATCGTGACCGCATCGACGGCGTGTTCACGCGCGGCTGGAACAACGACCTGCAGGCCGTGACGCTGGACATGGATCGCGAGTGGGACACCCTGGTGGACCCCATGGACATCCTGGAGACCGGCGACATCGCCACGATCGCCAACATCACCCGGATGTTCAATGAGTTCCAGAAGGTGCCCGAGATGGACGCCTATCTGGCGATGAATCTGGCGGCGTTCGCCTCCATGTACGGCGGCACCGACGCCACCCAGCTGACCACGTCGAACATCCTGACCCAGTGGGACGCCTACCTGGCCGAGATGGCGAACCGGCGCGTGAATCGCGACCGGCTGGTGGCGTACATGACGCCGGACACCTACAAGCTGCTGAAGGAGGCCGCGGGCGTGACCCGCTTTGTCAGCACCGACGAGGGCATTCGGGGCATGGACCGCAACGTGGCGCGCCTGGACGGCGTGGGCATCGTGGAGGTTCCCGCCGACATGATGAAGACGGCCTACGACTTCACCGTGGGCTGGGCCGTGGCTGCCGGTGCACAGCAGATCAACATGATCCTGGTGGACCCGCTGGCCGTGGCCGCGCCCATCAAGTACGAGACCTCGATGATGTCCGCTCCCACGGCACAGTCGAAGGGCAAATACCTGTACTATGAGCGCTACTACTACGGCGCGTTCTCCCTGATGCAGCGCGGCGCGGGCTTCTTTGCCAACATGAGCGCAGCGGCGACCCTGGGCGCCCTGACCGTGGCCAGCGCTGCGGGCACCGTGGCCTCCGGCGACAGCCTGATTACCGTGACCGGCGCGCTGGTGTACGACAGCGGCAGGGTTCCGAGGGGCTATGCGCTGTACTACACCAGCGGCCAGAGCGCGGCGGTGAGCCTGACCTACGGCGCGGGCCTGCCTGCGGGCGAGACCTGGGCGAAGTTGCCCGGCAACCCGGCGACCCTCGGCAGCCAGACGGCGGGCAAGTACATCACCGTCGCCCTGGTGGAGGAGACCACCGGCAAGGTCGTGGCCGGCGGCAACACCACGCTGGTGGTCAAGTCCTGATGAGAGACGCGGGGACGGCGCTTTGCCGTCCTCGCAGAATTGGAGGCGGTAGACGTGGCGCAGTATTTGACCTATGAGCAGTATCAGGCCTGGGGCGGGACGCTTGACGAGAACGCCTTCAACCTGGCTGAGATCAGGGCGCGGGCGCGCATCGATGCCATGACGCAGAAGCGGGTGGCGTACATGCAGACCGTGCCGGAGGTCGTGCAGGCGGCCATGATGGAGATCATCACGGTGGATAGCACCTTCAGCGCCAGTGCGCAGGCCAGCGCGCCCGTCGCCGCCTCCTTTACCACGGACGGCTACAGCGAGAGCTACGGCAGCGCGGAGAGCCGCACGGCGGCGATCGAGAAGCAGCTGACCGGGAGCATCGAGACCCTGCTGGACGGCGTGACCGACGACGAGGGGACGCCCCTGCTCTACGCGGGGGTGCCGACGGCGGGGGTGTGGTATCCGTGAAGCTATGTAGTGACACCATCACCGTGTTCAATGCGCGGGTCGACCCTGACGTGGGCGGCAACGTGTGGATCCCGACGATCATCACCGGCGCGGGCTGGTACCTGACCGACGCGGCCACCGTGGACGCCAGCAAGGGCGGGCTGGTGGCGGCGAATAAGGCGACCATTCGGATCCCCGTGGAGGCCGACACCGGCGGGAAGGCCTACGCCGACCCAGTGAGCTACACCAGCGCCGAGGATGTGTCAGAACTGTGGACACTGAAGGGCGGCGACATCGTAGTGAAAGCGGCGGTGACCGGTGACGACTGGACGCCCGCGAGGCTGAAAGCGGCCTATGCCGAGTGCGTGACCGTGCTGGCGGTGACGGACAACCGGAGAGCACCGAACGCGAAGCACTGGCGCGTGACGGCCACGTAGGGAGGCGGCGACATGTTCAGCATATCGGCACGCTTGGACGCGGCCCTGACGCCGGACGACATACTGGCGGCCTTCGGGCTGGACGACCATGGGCG
>JAZSAA010000281.1:0-3023 GCA_045601625.1 Clostridia bacterium
GAAGTCGGTCCAGCACACGGCGGAGAAGCCGCCCAGGAAGGTGTAGCCGATGATGATGGCCGCCGCCAGGTACATGGCCACGGTGGCGTTCATGCCGATGACGGTGTTGAACAGCGTGCCGCAGGCCTTGATGCTGGAGGCAGCGTAGATCGTGTACGCGAAGATGAAGATCACCGCGCAGATGATCTGCAGCGCCTTGCTCTTGGAGAGGAAGCGGTTGGTCAGGTACTGGGGGATGGTGATGGAGTCGTTGGCCTCGATGGAGAAGCGGCGCAGCCGCGGCGCTTCAAAGATCCAGCTGAGGGCGTAGCCGATGGCCAGGCCGATGGCGATCCAGGTTTGGCCCATGCCCGCGGCGTACACCGACGCCGGCAGGCCCATCAGCACCCAGGCGCTCATGTCCGAGGCGCCGGCGGAAAGCGCCGATACCCACGCGCCCATCTGCCTGCCGCCCAGGAAATAGTCCTTCTCATTGGCGCCCTTGGAGCGCAGGAAGAAGTAGACGCCTATGCCGATCATAAACACGAGGTAAATGACAAAGACGATCAGTTCAGTAATGTTCATAGCATTCTCCCCATC
The DNA here is from genome assembly GCA_045601625.1 of Clostridia bacterium. Classification (GTDB taxonomy): domain Bacteria; phylum Bacillota; class Clostridia; order Christensenellales; family Aristaeellaceae; genus UBA2862. The sequence continues at coordinate 580 of JAZSAA010000281.1, forward strand.
TGATAAAAATATCTATTCTATTATACAATATTGGCGCGAATAATCAACGATTTAGCAGTTTATCAGGGTAAAACTTAAATTAATTCTGGCATCCAGGGCTCAAAATCGCCATATCATGGGAAAAAAAGACGGGGAGGCCGATGCATGGGAAGGACGAGGGCACAGGCGTTTGTTTCCATATTGAAGGGACTGCTGTGCGCTGTGGCGCTGACGCTTTTGCTGATGGTGAGCGTGGCAGCGCTGGCGCTGAAGCTGACAATCCCCGACGGCGCGCTGACGGCGCTGAACCAGGCGATGAAGCTGCTGAGCATACTGCTGGGCGTGACGGTGGCCGTGGGGCGCGGCGGCCGGCGGGGCTTTCTGACGGGCATGACCGTCGCCATGCTGTACATGACCGTCGGCTATGCCTGCTACGTGGCCCTGGGCGGCAACGCCTTCGTCGTCGGGCAGATGCTGGGGGAGATCCTGATCGGCGCGGCCCTGGGCGCGGTAGCCGGGGCGGTGCTTTCAAACCTGTCGACGCCGCAGCGCAGGCGAACCGCGTAAGGCCTGGTGCGTACACTGACGTAGGGGCGGCGATGCACCGCCCGCCTTGCGACAAACATGGTGTCGCGCCCGGCGGGCGGCGATGCGCCGCCCCTACAGCGTGTAAATAATATGAACAGACGGCCTACTCCGCCGTGACTTCCAGGTCCTCGGGGCCGAAGGACTCCGGCAGCAGCTCGCCCAGGGTCTTGACGGCAAAGCCCTTGCCGCACTGGCCCACGATCACGGGCAGGCTCAGGTCGGAGAACTCCCGCAGCACCTGGCGGCAGATGCCGCAGGGCCAGGCGGGCGCCTTTTCGGCCGCGATGGCGATGGCGGCGAAGCGGCGCGCACCCGCGATGATGGCGCAGGACGCGGCGCAGCGTTCGGCGCAGATCGTCGCGCCGTAGGAGGCGTTTTCAAAGTTGCAGCCCATGAAGGTCCTGCCGTCCGAGGTGAGTATGCAGGCCCCCACCTTGAAGTTGGAATAGGGGCTGTAGCTGTTCTGCATGGCCTCGCAGGCCATTTCAAAGAGCCGCTCATGGGAGGGAATGTCGCCCTCCCGGGTGATGCCGACGGCGCTCAGGGCGCGCTCTTCCATGTTGCGCATGATGGCTCTCTCCTCCTCGTTCATGTGGTCGTATCCCATCAGGTGGAAGGCGGAATGCGCGGTGAGGTAGCTCAATTCGCGCTTCAGCGAGTGGCCGTATTCCCCGGCCTGCGCCTGGGCGCGGCCCAGGTTGATCACGCAGTCGCCCAGGTTGGCGCAGCCCATAGCCGGGTCGTATTCCCGGCTGACCCGCCTGGGACAGTCCCGGGCGGTCTTGCCGGCCGGATAGGCGACAGTGGGGAAGGACAGCACGTCGGTGGGGCTGTCGATGCCCCGCGTATCCAGGTTCAGCGCTCGGATTTGTTCGTCGTCCACGATGCGCACGCAGAACCCAGCGCCTTCGATGCCCTCAGCCTCAAAGCAGGCGTCCGCCACGCGCGAGAGCAGGTCCTCCAAGCTCCCCATGCCCTCCGGCACGGGTATGTCCCATTGCAGTTCAATGGCCATGCGTATTTGCCTCCTTGGCGGTTTGATGGGGTTTATGATTTGGCGCGGGAGAGGGAACGGGAATAGCGGCCTGCCGTTCGCTGGTACAAACCTGTTTGTGACAGCCAGGGAATGGGGCGATAGCCCCTGCGGTTGCCCCGTTTCCTGCCTCACACCTTTTCAATTTTACTGCAGCCCGTTGATGGTATCCGTCAGCGCCTGACGGCCATAGAAGGATTCGGGCTTCACCAGGGAGATGTCGGGCTCGGCACCCTGGTCGATGTCATAGAAGGAGCCGTTTTTGGGGAAGGACATCTGGTGCGGGCCGGAGATCTGGAAGCCGGCGCCGTCAGCGGTGGACAGGGGCAGCACATAGCAGGCGCCGCCGCCGGAGGTGCGTCCGATGAGCGTGACCTTGTTGGAGGCCTTGAAGGCGCAGGTGACCAGATTGGCGCAGGAGAAGCTGCACGGGGATTCCAGGCAGAACAGGGTCTTGTCCATCAGGCCCAGGTCGTTTTCATCGATCTGGCCGTCCAGGTTCATGTCCGCCCGATAGTTGCCGGTGGTCACTCCGCCGGTGAAGGTGTCCCGGGTGCTGACGGAGCCGGTGCCCAGGAAGGCCGCGAGGGTGAATACCGCTGCTCTGGAATCGCCGCCGCGATTGCAGGACATGTCCAGTACCACGTTTTCAATGGGACTGTCCTCCCGGGTGATCTGCCCGTAGGCGTAGAGCATCAGGCCGATGGTGTCCTGCGCGTCCCCGGTGGGCGGGGTCTGGTAGTAATCCGTATCCCCGGGCCTGGAGATGAACTGGTCGAAGGTGATGTAGGCGGTGTTGCCGATCTCCTCATAGCCCGGCACGCCGTCGGGATAGAACGCGCTT
>JAZSAA010000282.1:0-2917 GCA_045601625.1 Clostridia bacterium
ACTACAACCAGGCGCTGATGGACCTGGGCGCCGCCGTCTGTACGCCCAGGTCTCCCCGCTGCGAAGGCTGCCCCGTGGCCGCGCACTGCCGGGCCTGTGCGGACGACGCCGCCATGGATTACCCCCGCAAACCCGCCCCGACCGTAAAAAAACGGCAGGACCGGACGATCCTGCTGATGCGGCTTGAGGGTCGGCTGCTGGTGCGCCGGCGTCCGAAGGGGCTGCTGGGCGGGCTGTACGAGTTCGCCTGCCTGGAGGGCCACTATGATGACGAAGCCGACCTGGTCCGCGCGCTGGAGGCGCAGGGCTTCGCCGGCGCTCGACTGACCCGTCCCCTGCCCGACGCGAAGCACGTGTTCACCCATCTCGTCTGGCACATGCGCGGCTGGTTGGCTGAGTGCGACGCCGCGCCGGAGGGCTTCATCGCCGTGGGGCCGGCGCAGCTGGACAGCCTTCCCTTTCCCTCAGCCTTGCGCGTGTACCGGGAGATCGCGGAAGGGCTTGACGGAAGCAAATAGCCCCAAAATCGTCTGACCCCCAACCGGCGCAGCGCTCTGCCGCTACACCGACCGGGAGTCAGTGGTTTTTATATGTACCGGCTCTGCCGGTACTTTTATGTTACCAAACAATTATGAACCGGGCATGAACTCAGTCGGGTGAATGTTGGGCTTTTGTGAAGCGGCATCCGTCACTGTTTCGTCTCGACGACAAGATCCTTCGCTTCGCTCAGGATAACAGACGGTATCGTTGTCATCCTGAGCGGAGTCGAAGGATCTTCCCTGCACGGCTGAACAGCCTCCGGCATCCGTCACTTGCCAAAATCCTTGACGATCACCAGCTCGATCCGGTCGCCCTTGACGCCCACGATCACGTCGTCGGCCAGCTTGCCCACGATGGACTTCTCCAGCTCGTCCCAGGCGGCGCCGGCCTCCGCGTCGTCGATGCGCTGCTCCTCCAGGCCCTCCCGATAGGTTTGCAGCGTCCAGATGGGCACCATGGCGTCCACGGCAAAGCCGCCGATGTCGGCGGGGTTGACAACGCCGTATTTGGCCGCTTCGCGGCCATAGTCGTTCATGGACCGGCCGAAGTTGTGGACCGCGCCGGAGATCACGTCCCTGAGCATGCCCATGAAGCCCTTCGCGGCGGCGTTCCTGCCCGTGCTGGACACGGAGAGCAGCTCCTCCCGCCGGTCGGTGTTCATGTCCGCCGTGGCCTGGAGGTGAAGCTGGCAGCGCTTGCCCTCCGCCTCGAACCACATCTGGCCGTAGAAGTCGTCCACCATGGCCCTGACCATGCCCAGCGTCTCCTCCGTCAGCAGGTCCAGCCGAAGCGCGTCGTGCCTCCCCAGGCCAAGCCCGCGGGCGAATTCCTCGGTGGCGTACCGGGCCGCCGCGATGCGGCCGGCGTCGCTGTTGAGCATAAACACATCCGATTTCATAGATACGACCTCCCGTCTATATCTGTTCTGTTTCTGAACCGCCGTCAATCACAGTCGTCGCGGCGGCTTTGGGCATGTCCAGCGCGCTGGTGACGCCCTCGCCCCTGTTGGGGCTGATGAAGGAGTAGACCATGTCGGCGGCAAAGCACACCAGCAGCGCCACGCAGACGCCCACCAGCAGCTTCGGCCTGACCCGCATCGTCATGGCGTCGATGGCGGGCACCAGGAAGTAGATCGCCGCCATGCCTCCCAGCATGAACACCGCCAGACCCTCGCCACAGATCCTGCCGTTCAGGTTCAGGAAGTAGCCGGTGTAATCCCACCAGCGCATGCCGGTGATCAGCTCGGTGATGTAGGAGGTCATATACTCCACGAAGCCGCAGAGCAGCACGATGGTCAGCGCCTCCAGCGCGGGCTTCGATCGAAACCGGTTCAGCAGTATGGCGATCATCGCCACCCCCGAGCCGTAGATGGGCAGCCAGGGGCCATGAAGCATGCCCCGATTGGCGAACTGGCCGAACTGGATCAGGTTCAGGGCCACCTCCCAGATCCAGCCTATCATGCAGAATGCGAAGAACACCACCACCAGCGTCCAGACGGTGCAGGGGTTCAGGTAGCTGATATGGCCCGTGATGCTGGATTGGGTCTTGTCCCACAGCGGGTTCATGCGCCGGGGATAGGCCCTGCCGTTCATCTCCAGCCGCTCCACCTGGGTCTGTCGACGAAGCCCCGCCTGGCGGCCGTAGATCTTCTTTTCCTCGAGGGTGCCCATCCAGATGCCGAAGTTTCTGGCGAAGAAGCGCTTCCGGGGAGGCAGCTCCACGATGTCCTCCATGATGATGTCCTCGTTGCGGGCGATGTCGGCGTAGCGCTCGCGCAGCGTCTCTCTGTCAGCCGGAACGTACAGGCAGTCGTCGTTCAGCTGTTCGGCGCCCTCGACGCCCCTCTGTTTGGCCTCCTGTCGCAGGGCGGCGTAGTATTCGGCGTAGCTGGCCACGCGATAGGGCACGCCCCACAGCACGTCCGCCGCGCCGAAGGTGACGAAGCCCAGCAGGAACCAGCCCACGAAGGACAGCTCCAGCTTGCAGCACTCCCACTTGTGGCCGTCCATCATCCGCCGGGACAGCAGTATGGCGTCCTTCGGCTTGATGTCCGGGTTTTCGGCCACGATGAAGGGCACCAGGAAGTAGGAATAGTGCTTGATGATGCCGCCCACGACGGTCAGGAACCACAGTCCTTCAAACACCGACGCCATCAGCAGCGTCAGAGCCGCCCGTGTCCAGCGCCGGACCAGACGGATGTGCATCAGGTGGCCCACGGGCACCACCTCATAGCGCCGCGCCTCCAGCACGCCCCGGCGCAGCACGGCCTTGTAGGTGTTGCGCAGGTAGGCCCAGACGGCCAGGTAAACCAGCAGCCCCGCCAGCACCAGCAGCATCGAAAACACCTGCCTGGAGTGGATGGCGGTGTGGATGGCCG
>JAZSAA010000283.1:0-6914 GCA_045601625.1 Clostridia bacterium
GCTGGTGGGGGAGGCCCCCGACGGCGAGATGGCGCTGCCGATGATCCGCGACCTGAACCCGGACATACTGCTCACCGACATCCGCATGCCCTTCATGGACGGCATGGCGCTGTGCGCCGAGGTGAAGCGGGTGCTGCCCTGGATCGGCGTGGTGATCCTCTCGGGCTACGACGACTTCGCCTACGCCCGCCAGGCCATCTCCCTGGGGGTGAAGGAGTACCTGCTCAAGCCCATCACCGCCGACGAGCTGGGCGAGGCCCTGCGCCGGGTGGCGGGCCAGATCGCCGAGGAGCGCCGGGCGGCCTCGCTGCGCCGCCAGGCGGCCTCCGGCAACCCGTTTTTGCGGGAGAAGCTGCTGGCCTCGCTGTTCACCGAGGAGGGCGACCGCTTCGAGGACGAGCAGCTGATGCGCCAGATGCGCGCCATGGGCGTGAACCTGGCCGCGGGCTGCTACGCGGTCATCGACATCGCCTTCCCCCTGAAGGACGAGGCCCGGGCCCGGGCCCGGGAGGCGCTTTCGGCCCTGGCCGAGGCCAGCGGCGGCAGCGTGTACACCTGCGGCATGCCCCACGGGGCCCGGGCGCTGGTGCTGGGCGACAACGAGCGGGACGCCGAGGAGCGGGCCTATTCCTTCGCCGCGTCGGCGGCCCACCTGCCCGAGCTGGAATCCTGCGAAAACCTGCTGCTGTCCATCGGCGAGACGGTGACGGACTACTTCGACATCCGCAAATCGATGCAGTCCGCCCGCCATGTGCGCCACGCCGCCGCCGGACAGGGCGGGGGACGGCGCATCATCGGCGTGGGCGAGCTGGACGACGAGGCCACCCCGCTGAACAGCCTGGAGCTGTCACCGCTGTACGAGCGCCTGCAATACGCCCCCGCCGAGGAGCTGGACGGCATACTATCCGACTATGCCGACCTGCTGGGCAGCGGGGCAGAGGGCCGGGAGCTGGCCCTGGGCTACCTGCGCATCGCCGCGGTGATCGCCGCGAAGCAGATCGTCACCGACGCAGGGGCCGACCCCCAGAAGGTGCTGGACGAGGGCCTGATCGCCGAGGCCCTGCGCGCCGAGGGCCTCGACGCCGTGCGCGCCCTGCTCACCGAGGCCATGGCCTGCCGCGACCGCAGCGGCCGGGGCCTGGGCCAGACCCCCGTGGCCCGCGCCCGCCGCTTCCTCAGCCAGCGCTTCTCCGACCCGAACCTGATGCTCCAGGACGTGGCCGGCGAGGTGGGCATGTCCCAGAGCCACTTTTCCACCGTGTTCGCCCAGGAAACCGGCCTCACCTTCACCCAGTACCTCACCGCCCTGCGCATCGGCAAGGCCCGGGAGCTGCTCTCCGCCACCGCCATGCGCTCCTCCGAGATCGCCTTCGCCGTGGGCTACAACGACGCCCACTATTTCAGCTACATGTTCAAGAAGCAGACCGGCATGACGCCCAGCGAGTACCGGAAGGCGAATGGGGAGAAATTCTGATTTGTCGGAGCGACAAATCAGAATTTCAGTGGTTAGTATTTAGTATTTAGTGGTTAGTGGAGGAGGAAATCCTAACGGATTTCTTTTGATTCAAGGGATCAAGAAATGTTGAAGCCTCTACCGTTTCCTTATAATCAAACAAATCCCGCAGGGATTTGCACCACCACTAAATACTAACCACTAAATACTAAATACTGAATTCTGATTTGTCGCCTCGCGACAAATCAGAATTTGCCTCGCGATAGTATAAAATTCAACATCCATAAAATAATTTTCACCTTTTCCCCTTCGCATTGTGAAAATTTCCAACCAAATTCAACCTTCTTCCAAAGCGATTCCATTTCATTTGGGTAAAACAGGTGTTATAATACCACCATCGACGGCGAGGCATCGCCGCAATAAGAATGGAGGTACCACACAATGAAGAAGATTCTCGTTCTGGTTCTGGCGCTGGTTATGGCGCTGAGCTGCTGCGCCGCCCTGGCTGACGGCATCAAGGTTGGCATCATCAACCTGGACCCCTCCGAGTCCGGCTACCGCGAAGCCAATGTCAAGAACCTGACCGACACCTTTACCGCTGACAACGGCTACGACGCCACCTTCGTCACCGCCCCCACCGCTGACAAGCAGCTGGAGGCCGCCAATGCCTTCATCACCGAGGGCGTGCAGTACATCCTGGTTTCCGCCGCTGAGGCGACCGGCTGGGACGAGGTCCTCGAGGCCGCCCAGGAAGCGGGCGTGAAGGTGTTCCTGTTCGACCGCATGATCGACTGCGATCCTTCCCTGTACACCGCTGCCGTGGTTTCCGACATGCGCAAGGAAGGCGAGACCGCCGTGGCTTGGCTGGAGAGCCTGGAGCTGCCCGAGTACAAGATCCTGCACATCCAGGGCCAGCTGGGCTCCGCCGCGCAGATCGGCCGCTCTGATCCCCTGACCGAGAAGTGCGAAGCCACCGAGAACTGGACCATCGTCCGCGAAGGCACCGGCGGCGACAGCTGGGATCCCAACGAGGCCCAGAAGATCGCCCAGGCCGCCATCGACGCCGGCGAGGAGTTCAACATCGTGTACGCCGAGAACGACGGCATGGCCGGTGGCGTTGTGGCCGCTCTGGACAAGGCCGGCATCACCCACGGCGTCAACGGCGACGTGATCGTCATGGGCTTCGACTGCAACAAGTGGGCCCTGCGCGAGCTGCTGGCCGGCAACTGGAACTACGACGGCCAGTGCTCCCCCTTCCAGGCCGCGGTCATCGATGAGATGATCAAGACCCTGGAGGCCGGCGGCGAGATCGAAGGCCTGAACGAGCTGAACCAGATCATCTCCGACGAGAAGGGCTTCGACGCCCGCACCATCACCGAGGACGACATCAACACCTACGGCCTTGGCGAATAATCCCTGAGTCACCCACGGGGCGCGGTATGAACGAACAATGATGCGCGCGTTCATACCGCGCCTTTTAATGAAGGCGGGAGGACAAATACTGAATTGTCGGGCTGCTCCGAATAACGGAACATCGTTAGAAATCGTTGCATCACAACTGCTCGACAAATCAGCCCCCTGACCGAACAACCGAAAACGATCGTTATAACCCCCGGGAAGGAGCTACCCAGATGCAAAACGACGCGATTTTGACGATGCGCGGAATCACCAAGATATTTCCGGGCACGATAGCGCTGAACAACGTGGATTTCACGCTGCGCAAGGGCGAAATCCACGCGCTGATGGGGGAAAACGGCGCGGGAAAATCCACGCTGATCAAGGTGCTGACGGGCGTCTATGAAAAGGACGAGGGCAGCATCTGGGTGGAGGGCGGCGAAGCCGAGGCCCATATCCACTCTCCCCAGGACGCGCAGAACATCGGCATCAGCACCGTGTACCAGGAGATCACCCTCTGCCCCAACCTGACGGTGGCGGAGAACATGTTCATCGGCCGCACCAGCGGCCAGACGGTGAACTGGAAGGAATACGAAAACCGGGCCACGGCCATACTGGACAACCTGGGCATCCCCGCCCGGGCCAGGCAGCAGCTGGGCAGCTGCTCGCTGGCGGTGCAGCAGATGGTGGCCATCGGCCGGGCCGTGGACATGCAGTGCAAGGTGCTGATCCTGGACGAGCCCACCTCGTCGCTGGACGACAAGGAGGTGGCCATGCTGTTCAAGCTGATGCGCGAGCTGAAGGGCCGCGGCGTCGGCATCATATTCGTCACCCACTTCCTGGAGCAGGTGTACGAGGTCTGCGACCGCATCACCGTGCTGCGCAACGGCGAGCTGGTGGGCGAGTACGCCATCGAGGACCTGCCCCAGGTTGAGCTGGTGGCCAAGATGATGGGCAAGGACCTGAACGACCTGGAGGACCTGGAGCAGGTGGGCCACAAGAGCGCCGGCGCGGGCGAGGTGGTTTACGAGGCCGCCGGGCTGTCCAGCTCCGAGGCCCGTCCCTTTGATTTCAGGATCCACAAGGGCGAGGTCAACGGCTTCACCGGCCTGCTGGGCTCCGGCCGCAGCGAGAGCGTGCGCGCCATCTTCGGCGCGGACCGGGTCACCGGCGGCAAGGTGCGGGTGAAGGGCAGGGACGTGAAGATCACCAACCCCCGGGAGGCCATGAAGAACGGCATCGGCTACCTGCCCGAGGACCGCAAGCGCGACGGCATCATCGCCGATCTGTCCGTGCGGGAGAACATCATCCTCGCCATGCAGGTGATGAAGGGCTTCTTCCACCCGATGTCCAAGGCCCAGATGCGCCAGTTCGCCGACGAGTATATCAAGGCCCTGCAGATCAAGACCGCCAGCCAGGACACCCCCATCAAGTCCCTCTCCGGCGGCAACCAGCAGAAGGTCATACTGGCCCGCTGGCTGCTGACCCACCCGGACTACCTGATCCTGGACGAGCCCACCCGCGGCATCGACGTGGGCACCAAGCTGGAGATCCAGAAGCTGGTATTGAAGCTGGCCGAGGAGAACATGAGCGTCACGTTCATCTCCTCGGAGATCGAGGAGATGCTGCGCACCTGCTCCCGGCTGATCGTCATGCGCGACCGCAAGATCGTGGGCGAGCTCACCGGCGACCAGCTGACCCAGGGCTATGTGATGAAGACCATTGCGGGAGGTGAACAGTGACATGCTGAATCGCAAGAAACTGACGGCCAGGCTGGGCCAGCTGCTGATCCCGCTGATCGCCCTGGCGCTGCTGCTGCTGTTCAACCTGCTGCGCGACCCGGGCTTCTTCGCCATCAAGATCGCGGAGAACAGCATGGGCGGCAAGGTGCTGACCGGCAACCTGATCAGCATCATCGACAGCGCCAGCGAGCTGGCCATCATCGCCATGGGCATGACCCTGGTCACCGCGGCCTGCGGCGGGCAGGACATCTCCGTGGGCGCGGTGGGCGCCATCTCCGGCGCGGTGTTCGTGAAGGTGCTCCAGGGCATGGGCGCCATCACCGGCCCCTCGGTGCTGCTGGGCCTGATCGCCTGCTGCCTGGCCACCATCTGCTTCAAGCTGTTCAACGGCACCCTGGTGGCCGTGTTCAAGATCCAGCCGATGATCGCCACGCTGATCCTCTACTCCTGCGGCCGTTCCATCGCCTACTGGATCAACGGCGACGCCACGCCCCAGCTGAACAGCCCCATCCTCTCCGCCATCGGCATGACCATCCCGGGCATCCCGGTGCCCACGCCGATCTTTGCGGTGCTGCTGGTGGGCCTGTTGCTGGCGCTGGTGTTCCGCTTCACCAACATCAGCCTGTACACCCAGTCCGTGGGCATCAACCAGGGCGCGGCCCGGCTGAACGGCATCAACCCCACGGTCATCAAGCTGCTCAGCTTCGTGCTGCTGGGCGTGTGCGTTTCGGTGGCCAGCGTCATCGGCATCAGCCGCCTGGGCCAGCTGAACCACAAGACCCTGCTGGTGGACATCGAGATGGACGCCATCCTCGCCGTGGCCATCGGCGGCAACAACCTGGGCGGCGGCAAGTTCAAGATCAGCGGCAGCATACTGGGCGCCTACATCATCCAGATGCTCACCACCACGCTGTACGCCATGAACGTCAGCCCTGTCAACGTCAAGGCCTACAAGGCCATCGTCATCATCATCATCGTGGTCGCCGGCTCCCCGGTCGTCAAGGAGAAGCTGACCGGCCTGTTCAAGAAAAAGCGCGCCGGCGGCATTCCCGCCGCGGCGAAGAAGGGGGTGGGCTGAGTGACGGGCGCGAACACTTCCAAGACCCGGCGCAGGGAGCCCCTCACCGACGCCCAGCTGCTGACCACCATCAGCATCGGCATATTCGTGGTGATGTACGCCGCGGCCATGATCTTCCTGGGCGGCGGCTTCCTGAAGGTGCAGCAGGTGTTTGACCTGCTCAACGACAACGCGGCGCTGATCATCATCTCCTGCAGCCTGACCATCGTCATGATCGGCGGCGGCATCAACATCAGCGTGGGCGGCGTGATCGGCTTCACGGTCATGGCCTGCGCCCTGTTCCTGAACGCCCACGACGGCGGGCCCATGACCATCGTGCTGATGGTGCTGCTGGCCCTGGGCATCGGCCTGGGCTTCGGCGTGCTGGAGGGCTTCCTGGTTTCCTACCTGGAGATCCAGCCCTTCATCGTCACGCTGGCGGGCATGTTCCTCTCCCGCGGCCTGACCACCATGCTTTCCGTCAACCCGGTGAAGGTGACGCACGAGGGCTTCCTGGCCCTGGTGAAGGCCAAGATCAAGATCCCGTGGCTGGGCTACATCGCCCAGAACGGCAACCTGATCCCCGCCAAGCTGGAGATCGGCGCGGTGGTGGCCCTGTGCGTGGTGCTGCTGGTTTACCTGATGCTGCGCTACATGCGCTTCGGCCGCAACATCTACGCCCTGGGCGGCAACCGCCAGAGCGCGCTGATGCTGGGCATCAACGTCAAGTCCACCTGCTTCTGGAGCTACGTGCTCTCCGGCCTGCTCTCCGGCCTGGCCGGCCTGGTGTTCATCATGCACAAGCCCGCCGGCAACGCCAGCGTGGCCATGCGCAGCGAGATGGACGCCATCGCCGCCTCCATCATCGGCGGCACGCTGCTGACCGGCGGCGTGGGCAACGTGGTGGGCACCCTGTTCGGCGTGATGATCCTGGCCACCATCCAGAAGATCATCGCCCTGAGCCCGCTGAACGCCTCCTGGTGGCAGGAGATGGCCAGTGGCGCGATGCTCGGCTTCTTCATCATCCTGCAAAGCGTGGTCCTCTCCAACCGCGCCAAGCGCAAGAAGACGAGTTGACGCGGCACGATGGGCTGCCTTAAGGAAATACCGCATAATTAAGGTGGTCAGCTGGCGAATGAATTTTTCGCCAGGCGCTCTTGCAGATTTTGAAGGTTTACTGGCGGTAAATCGAAAAATCTGCAAGAGATGACTGGTGGAAAAGGCATCGCCAGATGCGCCACTGTATTGTGCGGTATTTCCTTAACGC
>JAZSAA010000284.1:0-4449 GCA_045601625.1 Clostridia bacterium
CCCGCCATGGGCCCCCCGGCCTGCGCCCCACGGCCCAGCAGCGTTTTGAAGTTCGCCCGGGTGGCCGGGTGGCGCCACATGTTGGCGTTCATCGCCGGGGCGATGAGCAGCGGCGCGGTCATGGCCAGGGCGGTGGTGGACAGCAGGTCGTCGGCGATGCCGCCGGCCAGCTTCGCCAGGCAGTTTGCCGGGGCCGGGGCGATCACGAAGGCGTCGGCCCACTTGGCCAGGGAGATGTGCTCCAGCGACTTGCGGGGCTCGAAGGTGTCGGTGACCACCGGGCCTCCGCTGAGGGTCTCGAAGGTCAGCGGCGGCACGAACTTGCAGGCGTTGGCCGTCAGCACCACGCGCACCCGCGCGCCCTGCTTCTTGAGGCGCGAGACCAGGTCGCAGGCCTTGTAGGCCGCGATGCCGCCGGTCACGCCCAGCACGATGTTTTTATCCCTCAGCATACACGCTTCCCCTTTTCACTCCCGGACAACACAACAGGCGAAACCGGAAAATCGGGTTTCGCTGTTGACTGGCTATGGACTGGATATTGACTCAATTACGCCTCTTCTTCCGCTTCCTCGTCGCGGCTGTAGGTGATCAGCTTGCGGTTGATTTCCTCGATGGCGATGGACAGCGGCTTGGTCTCCTTGGTGTCGATCAGCGGCAGGCTGCCGGCGATGGTCTCGCGGGCGCGCTTGGACGCCTCCACCGCCAGCGTATAGCGGCAGTCAACCTTTTCAAGCAGCTCGCCAATGGGGGGTTCGGTCATCATATTGCATTCCTCCAAACAGAATTCGGTCGGTTATTATGTGAAGTTTCAAAGCGCCTGAAGCGCAATTGCCGCGGATACTTACGGTGTGAAGTGGCGACCCCTGGGCTGCCACCGGCCCGCATGGTTGAATCCAACGCCGCGGCGGCTTCAAACAGAATTCGGTCGGTTTCCAGGCTTTCAAGCCTTCAGCGACGCGCTGAGCTCGTCCAGGAAGTCCCTGCGGTTTTCAAGCTCCAGGCGGCGGGCGGCGATCACGGCGTAGACCTCCTCGGTGGCGATGTCCAGCGCCCTGGGCTCCACGCCCCAGTCCTGGTGGATGATCACGTAGTGGTAGCGGTAGGCGGTGGCCACCTCTTTGGCCACGTTGTTCAGGCGCACGCGGATGGATTCCTCCGTCTCGGTGCCCCGGCGGCGCAGGCGCTGTTCCAGGTTTTTCCGGCTGGGCGGACAGATGAAGATGCCCGTCACGCCGGCGTCCTGGGCCATGACCTGCAGGCAGCCCTGCACGTCGATCTCGAGGATCAGATCGTGTCCCAAAGCCAGCTCCTGCTGGACGGTGGACTTCAGCGTACCGTAGTGGTTCTGGTGCACGTGGGCCCACTCGTAGAAAGCGCCCTCCTCGATCAGCGCCCGGAAGCGCTCCTCGGTGACGAAGTGGTAATTCACGCCGTCCACCTCGCCGGGACGCGGCGCGCGGGTGGTGCAGGACACGGACAGCCTCACGTCCGGGTGCTGCTGCAACAGTTTCTTGACAATTTCGGTCTTGCCCGCGCCCGCCGGGCCGGAAATGACAAACAGCCTGCCTCGCTTCGCCATGGTGCGCGTCACCCCTTCTTCGGTATGTGATTTCCCCGATTTACCGAGCCGTGCAGGCGGCCCGGTCACTCGATATTCTGCACCTGCTCCCGCAGCTTTTCGATCTCCGCCTTCATGTCCACGGTCAGCTGGGTGATGGGGATGTCCTGGGACTTGGACGAGATGGTGTTGACCTCGCGGTTGAGCTCCTGGACGATGAAATCCACCCGCCGGCCGATGGGCTCGTCGGACTCGAACACGCTGCGCAGCTGCTTTATGTGGCTGCGCAGGCGCACGGTCTCCTCGGCGATGGCGCTGCGGTCGGCCATCACGGCCACCTCCATCATCAGCCGGGATTCGTCCACGCCGCTGCCCACCAGCTCTTCCATCGCGGCGCGCAGCCGCTGGGTATAGGCCGCCACGGTTTCAGGATAGCGCGCCTCCACGGCCCCGGTCATGCGCTCGATGGCGTCCACCCGGCCGGAAAGGTCGGCCTTGATGGCCTCGCCCTCCCTTGCGCGCATGGCGCAAAGCGCGTCCAGCGCCTGGGCAAGCGCCGCCTCCAGCAGCGCGCGCACGGCGTCCTGGTCCCCCCCGGCCTCGGTGACGGTCATCCCGTCCGGCAGGTGGGCGATGCCCATCAGCGTGCGGTCGTCCCGAAGATCCGGCCCGACGGCGCCCCGAAGCTGGCGCAGCGCGCTGACGTAGGCCGAGAACAGGGCCTCGTCCACGTGCACGGTGCGGGCGTCGGTGCGCAGGTTGCGGTAGGTCACGAAAACATCCACGTGTCCCCGGGCCAGCCGCGCGCCGATGGCCTTGCGGGCCGCGTCCTCCAGGAACATCAGGTTGCGGGGCATCCTGAAGGAGAGGTCCAGAAAGCGGTGGTTGACGCTCTTGACCTCCACGGTCATCTGGCGGCCCTCGATCTCCACAAAGGCGCGCCCGTACCCTGTCATGCTCAGCATCCGCCCGCCTCCCTTCGGTTTGCGCATTGCGGCAGAATATGCCTTACAGGTTATTATATCACATCATCGGAGTTTTGCCTATGGGGAAGCGGAAAATTAATTATGGCCCAGCATTTCCAGGAACTCCGCCTCGCCGATCACCTGCACGCCGAGGCTTTGCGCCTTGGTCAGCTTGCTGCCGGCGTTTTCTCCGGCGACAACGAGGCTGGTTTTCTTCGATACGCTGCCCGCGGCCTTGCCGCCGGCGTCGCGGATGGCGGCCTCGGCCTCGCTGCGGCCCATGCTGGAGAGGGTGCCGGTGACCACCACCGTCATGCCGGCGAAGGCCCCGGAGGCGGTGTCCTTCACCTCCCACTTCGGCGCGACGCCCGCGGCCAGCAGCGCGTCCACCAGGCGAATGTTGGCGGGATCGCCGAAGAAAGACACGACGGACTCCGCCACGATCTCCCCCACGTCGTCCATGGCCGTCAGTTCCTCGGCGGTGGCGTTGCGCAGCGCCTCCACGCCGCCGAAGCGTTCCGCCAGGTCCCGGGCCGTCTTGGTGCCGATGTTGGGAATGCCCAGGGCGTAGATGAAGCTGTCCAGCCGACAGTCCTTGCTCTTTTCGATGGCTTTGACGAGATTCTCGGCCTTTTTCTCGCCGAAGCGCTCCAGGGCGCACAGCTGCGCTTTCTCAAGGCCATACAGCTGGTCCGCCTCCTGAAGCAGCCCCGCCTCCACCAGCTGGCGGGCGGTCTTTTCCGAGAAGGTGTCGATGTCCATGGCGTCGCGGCTGGCGAAGTGGGACAGGCGCATCACGATCTGGGGCGTACACCCGTCCCGGTTGGGACAGAACAGGTGCGCCCCGCGCTCCACCAGTCTGGCGCCGCAGCTGGGACAGACCTCCGGCCTCACCACGTCCTGCTCATTCCCGCTGAACTCGTCCACCCGGCCCATGATCTCCGGGATGACCTCGTTGGAGCGGCGTATCCATACCCGCGCCCCGATCTTCACCCGCTTGCGCTGGATGTCCTGCCAGTTGTTCAGCGTGGCCTGCTTCACCGTGGCCCCGGCCAGCTCCACCGGCGCGACCTTCGCCACCGGGGTCAGCTTGCCGGTGCGGCCGATCTGCCAGTCCACGGCCAGCAGCTCGGTGGTCATCTCCTCGGCCTCGAACTTGTAGGCCACGGCCCAGCGGGGGAACTTGTCGGTGTAGCCCAGGGCGTCGCGGGTGGCGTAATCGTCGATCTTGATCACGGCCCCGTCGATGTCGTAGTCCAGGCTTCCCCGGCTTTCCTCAATCCGGTGCACGGCGGCGACGGCCTCGTCCAGCGACCTCGCGTCGATCTCGCAGTCGGAAACCGGGAAACGGTTTTGCTTTAAAAAATCGATCATCTCATGTTGGCTGGCAAAACCACGTCTGCCTTCGATATATCCCACGTCGTAGAAGCAGGCGCTGAGGTTCCGGGACGCCGTCACCTTCGGGTCCAGGTTGCGCAAGGCCCCCGCGGCGGCGTTGCGGGGGTTCTTCAGCGGCTCCTTCGCCGTCTCATTGTACTTCTCCAGCGCCGAGATGCGCATGAAGCCCTCGCCGTGGACCTCCATGCGCCCCTTGAACGGTATGGAAAGCGGGATTGAGCGAATGGTCATCACCTGGGGCAGGATTGCCTCGCCGGTGACGCCGTTGCCCCGGGTGGCCGCGCCTACCAGCTGGCCGTTCTCGTAGGTCAGGTTGACGGTCAGGCCGTCGAACTTGTGCTCCACCACGTAGGTGATGGGCGGCAGCTCCGCGCCGCCCTCGACGGCCTCCTGCCGCAGCTTCTCCGCCCGGCGCGCCCACTCCTCCAGCGCGTCGATGGACTGGGCCTTGCCCATGCTCCACAGCCGCGCCAGGTGAGTGTGGGGCTCGAACCCCGGCAATACCTCTCCGCCCACCCGCCGCGTGGG
>JAZSAA010000285.1:0-5313 GCA_045601625.1 Clostridia bacterium
TGTGCCTCTCTGCTACATGGGTACGTTTTTCTTTTATGGTGTACCCACTTCGTGGGATGCCCGTTTTGAGACAGCCCCTCCTTTTCCGCCCCCGTGACCGTGAATTCCTGCTCCTGCGTGCCGTCGGAGAGGGTGAGGGTGGCGGGGGCGACGTCGTAGCGGCCCACATAGCGCACGGTCTCCTGCTTCGTCCGGGGGTCGGCGGCCGTCAGGCGCACCACCCGGGCGTTGCCCCGGTGCTGGGGCTCGCCCTCCGGGTCCTCGCCGGGGGCGTGGCCGCTGCGGTCGGTGACGGCGTTGTTCACCTTCACGTTGGCAAGCATCGCGTAGGCCGGCTTGCCCTTCAGCTTCGCCAGCTCCGGGTGGCGGGTGATGGGCTCGTCCAGCTTCACGCCCTTGCGGTCGTCGAGGAAGGTGAGCAGCTGGTTCAGCCCCAGCGCGTCGCAGCGCACCCGCAGCGTGCCGGTCACGCGCTTGGCGTTGCGGTCCTTGAGCAGCAGGAACAGCGCCGCGCCGCCCCCCGCCAGCAGCAGCGCCGCGGCGGCGAGGATGTACCAGAAGCGCTCGAGGAAGGACAGCGAGTGGACCTTCAGGCCGGTCCGGGCCACGGCGGGGTCGTCGGCCGCGGCGTAGCGGGGCACCGCCGACAGCTCCACGTTCACGTCGCCCTTGCCCTTGTACAGGGTGTATTGGGTGGCGGAGGCGGGCAGGTTCTCCCGGGCGGACAGGTTGCCGGCGGCGTCGGTCACGGTCAGCTCGTAGTGGTCGATGTTCCCGGCGGCGGTCCAGGCCAGCTGGGCGGTGTTGCCCTTGATTTTGCTGACGCCGTCCTTCAGGGAAGCGCCGGAGACCTCCATCGACAGGATCTGCACCGCCGCGGGCTGGGGGTACAGCCGGAAGGCCAGCGTTTGTTCCGTGGGGGCGACGCCGGTCAGCGCGCCGTTTTGGGGCACGGCGCTGACGGAAAGCACGTACTCCGCGCCGTCCTTCAGCAGCTCCCGGGCCACGGTGTCGCCGGACTGCACGTCCTCCACGAGGGGCGCGCCGTCCTCCAGCAGCGTGGCGGTCACCGCGTCGGTGGAACGGGTGACGCCGTAGGTCAGGGTGACGGCCTCGGCGTTGCGGTCCACATAGACGGCGTCGTCGCTGTCCTCAACACGGGGCTGCACGTCCAGCACGATGTCCTCCGCCGCCAGCGGGGCCGGCGCGGCGTGGAAGGCCAGGGTCTCAACGGTGGGCTCCGCGCCCATGATATCGCCGTTCTTCGGCATGGCCGTCACCCGGAAGGCGTAGTCCACGCCCTCCTTGAAGAAGCTGGTGTTGAAGCCCATGCCGGAATTCAGCTTGCCGATGACCTTCTCGCCCTGCATCAGCACGGCCTCCACCCAGTCCGTCTCCTCGTCCAGCGTCCAGGAGAAGGCGGCCTTGTCGCCGGAGAGCCAGGTCTCCCCCGCCTCGGTGGTCACGCAGGGCTCGATGGACAGGGCCAGGCTGGTGACGGGCACCACCTCGGGCTCCGGCGAGGGGGTGGGCGTGGGCACCGGCGTCTGCCGGGGCCGGGGCGTGGGCGTGGGTTCGGAGGTGGGCTGCGCAGACGGCTCGGGCGTCGGCTCGGGGCTCGCCTCGGGGGTGGCCCCGTCGGTCACGTGGAACGCGATCTCCTCCGTGGTCTGCTGCACATAGGGGTTCTGGACCTTCACCTCGGCCCGCCAGTCCCCCGCCGCCTTGGGCTTGAAACGCACGGTGTAGCGGTCGCCCTCCCGCTTCATGCCCACGGTGCGCCTGCTGCCGGAGGGGGTATATACCGTCAGCGTGGCCTTGGACTGGGCATAGATGTCGCTGTCCGTCAGGTCCTCGAAGGCCTCGCCGTTGTAGCTCTGGAACCAGGCGTCGATGCGGGTGGATTCCCCCAGCGGCACCGTGTCGGCCATCTCCACGTTCACCCGCAGGTTGTGGTTGAAGCGCACCACGGCGTTGATCAGCACCTTGGAATCGTCGCCCGACGCCTCGCGGTTGGTGACGACCACGCTCCAGTCCCCGGCCTGGGGCGCGGGGATGCCCAGCATGATGTAGCTGCGGCTCTCGGTGACGGTGATGCCCGCCGCCTCGTGGATGCCGTCGGCGTCCCACAGGGTGTGGCGCTCTCCGTCCGGCGAAACCAGCTCCACGCGCTCCAGCAGGGGCTTGTCCTCGGGCATGAAGGTGACGTTCACCGTGGCGTCGGTGATGCCGTCGTAGGGCACGGTGAACGGCGCGTCCACCGGGGTGTAGTCCACGATGGTCTGGATCGATTCCGAGGCGCTCTCGGCCTTGATCAGCATTTGCAGCAGCTTGCTGTCCAGGTCGGCCTGGGTGGCCATCAGCACGTTGCCGTATTCGCCGTCCGGGCCCACCTCGCCGCCGCCGGCCTCGGCCAGCTGGTTGATGAACACCATGAAGGCGTCGGCGTTGGTCACGTTCTCCTGGGACGTCAGGGCGATGACGTGGAAGTCCGCGCCCTGCTCATGCATCTGGGCCACGAGCTCGGCGGATTGGGCGTTCGCCTCGATGTTCTCCCGCCGGCTGAAGGGGTCGGCGCGGTTGGTCAGGTCGTTGACGCCGTCCGTCAGCAGTATGACGCTGGTATCCCCCTCGAAGCCGGAGAGCATGCCCTGAGCCGTTTCCAGGGCGGTGCGGATGTCGGTGAAATTGTCCCGGCGGCTGGCGTTGGCCGCGGCGTTGAGGTATTTGCCGACGGTGTCGTCCAGGGCGGGGTCGTCGATGTCCAGCGGGCCGTAGCTGACGCAGTTGTCGGTGCCGCAGAACACGATCACGCCCAGCTTGCCCCGGCTGCCCGTCTCCGCGGAGGACACCACGTTCTGGTACACCAGCTGCGCGGCGTCGAAGCGCAGGCCCTTGGGGTCGGTGGCGTCGCCCAGCGAGTGCCGGCCCGTGGTGCTGCGGCTGTTGTCGATGATCAGTATGTAATTGTGGGGCTTCACTTCCGCCTCCGGCGCCGCCTCGGCCAGGCCCGCGCAGGCCGCCGCCAGCGCCAGCAGCGCGATCAACATGCCGGTGCCCCATCGGCCCATGCGCTTCAACATCATTTGCATAACATCCCTTTGTCGGAAATCCCGCCGCGACCCGCGGCCCCTTACAGATACTGGTTGAACTCCACCTTTTCCCGGTTCGGGCCCAGGATGGTGAAGTATTTCACGCCGTTGTCCCAGAAGGGCAGCTCGCCCTCCTCGATCACATCGAGGCCCAGCGCGTCGGCCAGGCGGCGGGCCTGGTCCACGTCGGTGACGTTGACGGCCACGTGGTCCCACGCGCCGCTCGTCCCGGCGGCACGGAAGTTCTGGTAGGTCTCGATGGTCAGATCGCCCAGCCGGAGGAAGGCCACCGCCTCGCCCCGGTTGTCCGTGCGGTAGGCGACCTCAAAGCCCAGGGCCTCGTAGAAGCGAATCGTCCCCTCGATGTCGTTGGTCGGCAGGCCGATGTGCTGCAGGCCCGTGGCGATATCCCTAAAGGTCATGGCAATTGCCCCCTTCTGTGCATACCGGGGCATACTGCCCCTATTCACCCACTTAATGATACCGCATCCGACAGGGATTGTCAATGCGCCGCGGCGCGATGGTTGAATTCCCGGCGGAGCCGGGTTATAATCGTATCAGGCAGGAGGGGATTGATTTGACGCGCTGGCATGTGGTGTTTACCGGGCGGGTGCAGCATGTGGGCTTTCGCTACACCGCCTATTACTTCACCCGCGACCTGTACCTGACGGGCTGGGTGGACAACCGTTCCGACGGCTCGGTGGAGATGGAGGTCCAGGGCGGGCCGCTGCAGCTGCAAAAGCTGCTGTCCCGGCTGAAGGGACAGTTCGACATCGACCGGGCCGAGGTGACAAAAATAGACCCGATCCCCCACGAACGGGGGTTTCGGGTCCTGGGGTATTGATTATCATTCCATCGCGGCGTAGATCAGATCCCTGATCTTCGGGTGGATCACGTCGTAGCAGTAGCCAAAGTTGCGCACGTGCATGGCGTAGAAGGCGGAGATGTGGTTGATGGGGTCGATCATCATCCAGCTGCCCGCCGCGCCGTCCCAGCCGAATTCGCCGATCTGGCCCCGGCCGCCGACGGCGGTGCTCACCCGGGTGCGCACGCCCAGCGCGTAGGAATAGCCCAGGCGCTGCCATTCGTCGAAGGTGGCCCGGCTCCTGGGGCCGAGCTGGTTGGCGCTCCACAGCTGGATCATCCCGGGGCTCAGCAATCCCTCGCCCCCGCAGGCCAGGGCGTCGGCGAAGGCGACGCAATCGTCCACGCCGCTGAACAGGCCCGCGCCGCCGCTTTCATAGTCGGGGGTAAAGCGGTAGCTGTTGTCCATGACGGCGCACGGCTCCGGTTTTTTCCTCTCCTCGTCAAACACGTACTGGGCGCACAGCCGCGCGGCCTCCCCCGCCGAGGGGAAGAAGCCCGTGTTTTTAAGCGCCAGGGGCTCGAGGATGTTCCTGCGCAGGTAGTCCGAGAACCGCATGCCCGAAGCAACCTCGATCACGACGGCCAGCACGTCGTGGCTCAGGCTGTACAAAAAGTCCGTGCCCGGCTCGAAGCACAGCGGGTCGCCGGCCTTGGCCTCCACCAGCTGCCGGGTGGTGGCCTGCCCCTTCGCGCGCGCCAGCTCCGCCCGGGCCGCGGGGGTGGTCATGTCGTAATCGAGGCCGCTCTGCATGCTCATCAGGTGCCGCACGGTCATCACCCGCCGGGCCGGACGCACGGCGTCGCCCTCCCGAACGGTCAGCCTGCCGTAGGCCGGCAGGTAGGCGCTCAGCGGGTCGTCCAGGTTCAAAACGCCCTTTTCCACCAGCTGCATCGCGCAGCAGGTGGTGAACACCTTCGTGCAGGAATAGAGCCAGTAAAGCTCGTCGCCGGCCACCGGCCGGGTCCCCGCCGCGTCCCGGTGTCCCGCCATGTGCCGGTAAACAGGCTCGTGATCCCGGTAAACCGCCAGGTCGCACCCCGGCACCCCCACGGCGTGCAGGGAATCCAGGTATTTCGTCAATGCGTCAAAGTTCAAGAAATCGCCTCCCGGTGGATATTCTTTGCTGGGGGTATTGTATCACGAAAACTGAGAGTTGTAAAATCTGATTTATCGAGCAGGGCTCGATAATCAGAATTTGAGTATTATGTATTTAGTGGTTAGTATTTAGTGGCGGTGCAAGCGGCGCGGTTTTCAAATTTTCAATTTGAAAATCCGCGGTTTCGGCCTTCGGCCGAAACTGACTTGCCCGAATTGGAAATTCGGTCAAGTCACCAGCCCTGACGGATTTGTTTG
>JAZSAA010000286.1:0-4271 GCA_045601625.1 Clostridia bacterium
TTCAGACAACCCGTGACCGTTTGATTGCAAACGGCGCTTCCTTTGACGTGATGGAGATTAAGGATGGCGTCCAGCTTTACCGGAATCCCGTCCAGACCATGGATAAGATCAAATCCCTCATTCCCCGTTTGAGGAATGAGGACGCTTTGGATGCCTTCTGGGAAGGCGCGATCTCCGACAGCAGGCTGGGCATGGTGCCGGTATACGTCCCGAACCTCATGGACAGCTCCTCCAAGCTGCTGGACGTGGTGATGATGAACCGGATCATCCACCAGGCCATCCCCGACCTGGACAGCACCGTCAAAAAGGTGATCGTCTATTATATCGACATTACCGACGAGGCGGAAATCCGCCAGTTTATCAAGGACGATGACAGCACCACGGTGGAGATCGAACTGCGCGACCTCAAGGCCATCCTGGACGATGTGGTCATCGGCGATTACGCCACCTTCCATGTGGAGGAAACCCACGATGATCTCCTCGGCGGCTGGGCCGTCGCCATCGACAGCTTCATCAGCGACCGCGTTCTCCGCAAAATCGACGAGTTCAACCGCACCGCCGCCCTGAACGCTACCCCGAAAAAGCCCTATAAGCCCATTGAGATCAGCGAGGAGGGCCTCGAGCTGATCGAGTTCCTCAGCCTCGATTGCACCGCCGCCGAGGGCGAGTGGCACTCCGACGCCGAAATCAAGATCGACAAAAACGGCTATGTCATCCTCAATGGCACCAAAACCAAGCAATTCTGGGACGGCAAAATCCGCACCGACAAACCGCCCCTCCGCCTGAAAATCCGCAATATATGTGGGGATGAAACCACTTGGAGGCTATAAGGACCGCTCTATATATCATTTGAATGATAGTAACTATTCAGTCCCGTACTCCCCCCGACCCGCTACGCGGGCCACCTCCCTCTAAGAGGGAGGTTTTTGGTGAGTAAATACGCCTTATAGGCTCCCTCCCCGAGGGAGCTGGCTGGCCGTTAGGCCAGACTGAGGGAGTCCTCTACGGTAGGACTGAATAGATACGAATGATAAACACTCAATCCACTTGAAGGAGGGATTCATATATTGCTCAAGAAGGTAACCATCCATAAGTATATGAGTTTTCTGACGGAGCAGACGTTTGAAGTTGAAAACCAAATTACATGAATTGTGGGAAAGAATGAATCAGGAAAAACTGCTTTATCTGTCTTTATACAACGGAGAGTTTGGTGCATCTATACAGATTTCAGATTTGGATGTCAATAAACCAATAATGGCACAACTAAAACGGCTAAATGGGAATAGTTCATTTAACCATTATAGACCGGCAAATTATCTTGCTAAGAACGTTGGTATTATCACGTTCTCTGAGGAAACTATTGATAGGTTTGAAAAACTGTTTGACATGTTTAACGATTTATTCAGGTGAGAACCATTGGCTGTCTGCATGCCGGCGCGGACCGACCACTTGCACAAAACGGCGCGCTTGTGTATAATAAGGCATGGAGATGTATGCACTAAAGCCTGCCTGGGAGGAATGGACATGGACAAGCTCACGCTCGTGGCGCTGCTGGACGAGGACAGGGAGATGGTGCTGGCCAACCTGGCCCGCGACCCGTCGCTGCCCGCGGCCCAACAGGCGCTGGAGAAGGCCATCGACCGGGTGATGTACCGCTATGCGGAGGCCTGTGGCGACACCGTGCTGCGAGACAGCGCCCAGCACATCCTCCAGGCCATGAAAAACACGCTGCCGGTGATGGACTGCGTGGGCCAGGCGCGGACCTGGAACCGCCAGGCCAAATCGGAAAAGACGGGCCTGAGCTTCGGCCCGATGGCGGTGGCGTCGTTGGTGGGCGGCGTGGTGCTGGTGATCGCCGCGGTGCTGGGAATGCTGATCAGCGGCCGGTTCACCGGCGTGCTGGCCTTCGTCAAGACCATGCTGCCCGCGATACTGGGCTGCGGGGCGCTGTTCTGGGCGGGCGTGTGCGCGGCGCGGCCAAGGAATCGCAGGGGTTCGCAGGACCAGACCGAGGACGTTCGCACCGAGTACCTGGCCGACGGCGAAAAGTGCTGGCACTGCCTGCGGGGCGCCATGCTCCAGGCCGACGGCCAGCTGGAGCGCATTCGTCAGGCCGACGCGCTGGTCCGACAGCAGGCAGAACAGACGTCGGTCGGTACCGGCAAGCTGGAACCGAGGGCGCTGGACCTGTTCGCCGAGCTGCTGGAGAGCGCCTACGCCGCCGGGGACGACGGCGCCCGGGAAGCCGCCTCGGCGATCCGCTTCTACCTGCACAACGCCGGCGTGGAGGTGGTGGACTACGCGCCTGGCAAGGAGAACTGGTTTGAATTCCTGCCGGCCTCCGGAACGGGCACGATGCGCCCGGCACTGGCCAGCGGCGGCCGGCTGGTCAGGAAGGGCCTGGCTTCAAAATAAACCGCGGTCTGAACAGAACAGACCGAAGTCTACGAGGATAACGCGATGAACAGATACTATGGCTTTGACCTGGGGGACGCCGAGAGCGCCGTCTCCCGGTTGGGCAAGAAGGACGCGGGCATGCCTGAGGTGTTGGCCGTGCGGGAGGCGAAGAGCTTCGTCACCGCCTATGCCCAGCTGGCCAGCGGCGAGCTGCTGATCGGCGAGAGCGCCTGCTACGACACCAACGCCGTGCGCAGGAGCCTGCGCTTCAAGAGCAATTTCCTGACCGACCCCCAGAGCGAGAAGGACGTGCGCCGGTTCGCCTCGGGCGTGCTGGCGGAGCTGTACGGGGACGGCAACCTGGTGCAGGGGGAGGATTGCTGCTTCTACATCGGCTGCCCCGCGGGCTGGGATTCGGCAGCCCGGGAGCGCTACCGCAGCATATTCGAGTCGGTGGGCTATCCGCCGGCCCGCATCGTATCGGAATCCCGGGCGGCGCTGATCAGCGCGTGCCAGTCGAAGCACTTCCAGGTGGGCTATGACATCATGTCCCGGCCAGTGCTGGTGGTGGACATCGGCTCCTCCACCACCGACTTCGCCTTCATCCTGGGCGGGCACGAGGTGGAATTGCAGACCGCGGGCGAGGTGCGCCTGGGCGGCGGTATCATGGACGAGCTGGTGCTGGAGGAATCGGTGCGGCTCAGCGAAAACCCGGAAGCGGTGCGCCGGGCGCTGGCGGAAAGCGAGCCCTGGCGCAGCTACTGCGAATTTGCGGCCCGCAGGCTGAAGGAGCAGTATTTTTCCGACGAGGAATACTGGCGGGACAACGACTGCCGCAAGACGGTGAACATACGCGCCGGCGGTGGTCTGCGGCTGACGCTGCGGCTGAACGCCGACATCGCAGACCGGGTGCTGAACCGTGGGGCGAAACAGCTGAACGGGAGGTCCTTCAAGGAGGCCTTCACTGACAGCCTTGCGCAGCTGAAGGAAAAGCTGGGCGAGCAAACGCCTGAGCTGCTGTTTTTGACCGGCGGTGTGTCGAAGCTGCCCGCCATTCGCCAGTGGTGCGCGGAGGCGTTCCCGGACGCGGTGGTCATAACCGGGGCCGAGCCGGAGTTTTCGGTGTCCCGGGGGCTGGCCTGGAGCGGGCGCATCGACGAGGAGCTGCGCCAGTTCCGCCAGGAGGTGCAGGAGCTGGTGGACTCCAGCGCCGTGGAGCAGATCGTGGACAGGCGCATCGACGACCTGTACCACCGCATCGTGGACACGATGGTGGAGCCGATCCTGCGCCGGGTGGCGCTGCCGGTGTTCGACCGCTGGCGCAATGATGAGATCGAGAAGCTGTCCGACATCGACGGCATCGTCCAGAAGGAGATCGAAACCTGGCTGCACACCGACGAGGCCCAGCAGCTGCTGGTGAAGCCCATCGCCGAGTGGCTCAAGCCGGTGGCCTACGACGTGGAGGAGAAGACCATGCCCATCTGCGTGCGCCACAACGTGCCGTACCGGGCGATGAGCCTGAATTCCTACTTCTCGCTGTCCGACATCGACATCCGCATCGACGCTCGTGAGGTGTTCGCCGTGGAGGGCTTCACCTGGCTGATCAACACAATCATCTCCATCATCGTGGGGCTGATCTGCGGCGGCAGCGGCCTGGCGATCATCTCCAGCGGCATCTCGGGCATACTGGTCGGGGCGATTGCGTCGTTGCTGCTGCTGTTCCTGGGCAAGGACCGGATGCAGAAGCTGTTCATGAACATGGACATCCCCGCACCCATGCGCAAGCTGGTGCCCCGCAGCCACTTCGAGGCCCGCATCGAGCGCATGACCGAGGAGGTCAAGAACAGCTTCTACAGCAGCCTGGAGAACGAGAA
>JAZSAA010000287.1:0-2168 GCA_045601625.1 Clostridia bacterium
AAACGGCAGAGGTTTCAACGTTTCTCGATTCTTTGAATCAAAAGAAATCCGCAAGGATTTCCTCCTCCACTAACCACTAAATGCTAAATACTAAATACTGAATTCTGATTTGTCGCCTCAGCGACAAATCAGAATTTACCCGCCAAAACGAAAGGAGCAAATCCCATGGCCAAGGCGCCTAAAAGCCGCTACAAGCGGCAGATGACCGGCTATGAGCGCAAGAAGGAGCTGATCGCCTATTCCTTTCTCGCGCCGAACTTTATCGGCTTCATGGTGTTCACGATGCTGCCGGTGCTGTTTTCCATATTCCTGTCCTTCGTGAAGTGGAAGGGCGGCGCGTTCAGCAGCATGGAATGGGTGGGCCTGGGCAACTATGCCGAGATCTTCAAGACCGCCAAGGTGGCCGAGAAGGGCATCGGCTATCTGTTCAACAAGGTGGACCTGGGCATCGCGCTGAAGAACACGCTGTTCTTTACGGTGGTCACCGTGCCGCTGACGCTGGTGTGCGCCATGGCCCTCGCGCTGGCGCTGAACCGGGCCGTGAAGGGCGCGGTGGGCTTTCGCACCGTGTTCTTCTTCCCCTACGTGGCCTCGATGGTGGCCATCTGCGTGTGCTGGCGCTTCATGATGATGAAGGACGGCCCCATCAACCAGATGATCATGGCCCTGGGAGGCAGTTACAACAAGAGCTGGACCGCGGACAGCAACATGGCCATATGGTCCATCATACTGGTCAGCGTGTGGCGCAACATGGGCTATTACATGGTGATCTACCTGGCCGCGCTGCAGGGCGTGCCCGTGGACCTGTACGAGGCCGCCACGGTGGACGGGGCCAACAAGTGGCAGCAGTTTATCCACGTCACGCTGCCCCAGCTGCGGCCCACCACGTTCTTCGCCTCGACGATGCTGATCATCTCCTGCTTTAAGATCTACGACGTGGTGGCCATCATGACCGAGGGCGGCCCCGGCCGCAGCACCAAGATGCTGGTCACCTACATCTACGACGAGGCGTTTTCCAACTTCAACTACGGCATCGCCAGCGCCATCGCCATGGTGCTGCTGGTGATCGTGCTGATCTTCACGCTGATCCAGTTCAGCATGGAAGACCGGTACGCCAACAACTGAGGGGAGGGGACGGACATGACACAAATGACCGCGGGCAAGCCGGTGGGTATCCAGCCGTCGCCCATCATGGTCGTATTGAAGATATTGCTGTACGTGGTGCTGATCGCCCTGGCGCTGTTCACACTGATCCCCTTCGTGTGGATGCTCTCCTCGTCGCTGAAGCTGGACCGCGAGGTGTTCAGCTACCCGATCAGGTGGATCCCCGAGACCTTTCACTGGGAAAACTACAGCCTGATCTGGACCAAGGTGCCGCTGCTGACCTACTTCAAGAACACGGCGATCATCGCCATACTGGTCACCTTCATACAGACGCTGACCTCCTCCTTCGCGGCCTACGCCTTCGCCAAGCTGCAATTCCGGGGCAGGAACGCGCTGTTCATCTGCTATGTGGCCACCATCGCCGTGCCGTGGCAGACCTACATGCTGCCCCAGTTCATACTGATGGGCTCCATGGGCCTGTACGATACCCTCTGGGCCATCGTGGTGCTGCAATCCTTCAGCGCCTTCGGCGTGTTCCTGATGCGCCAGTTCTACCAGGGTATCCCCACCGAGCTGTGCGAGGCCGCCCGCATCGACGGCCTGAGCGAGTACGGCATCTGGGCGCGCATCATGCTGCCCCTCAGTCGCGCCGCCATCGCCACGTTGGTGATCTTCACCTTCGTGGGCACCTGGAACGACTACATGGGCCCGATGATCTACCTGACCCGGGACGTCAACAAGACCGTGCAGGTGGGCCTGCGCCGCTTCATCCAGGAGAATTCCAGCGACTACCACCTGATCATGGCCGTGTCCGTGTGCAGCCTGCTGCCCGTGTCGATCGTGTTCCTGGCCCTGCAAAAGTACTTCATCCAGGGTATCGCCACGACGGGGCTGAAGGGATGAATTCTGATTTATCGAGCAGAGCTCGATAAATCAGAATTTGAGTATTTAGTATTTAGTGGTTAGTATTTAGTGGTGGTGCAAATCCCTACGGGATTTGTTTGATTATAAGGAAACGGCAGAGGTTTCAACGTTTCTCGATTCTTTGAATCAAAAGAAATCCG
>JAZSAA010000288.1:0-3060 GCA_045601625.1 Clostridia bacterium
GATCGTCCAGCAGCGGCTCGAGGATATCGTATCTTTCGCGGATCAGCCGGACCACATTCTCTGTCGAGAATGTCGAGGCCATCTCTCTGCCCATGTGAGTCAGGAACTCGTCGCGGAAGCGCGGGTTTTTCATGCAGGCAATGAACAGCGAATTGTCCGTCTTGGAATTCGCGCCCATGCCGCCCGGCGTGAGCCAGCGGTTGATGGAGTTGGTGTCCGTATAGAACGCCCAGTCCAGATCGAACAGCACCCAGCGCCACTTGCCGTCGGCGTCCGGGTTGCGGTAGCGCTTCACGTTCACGGTGTCCGGGGGAGAGTAGACGCAGTAGAAGGTGGCAAACTCGATGAAGTTGTCGATGTCCACCGCCGAGACGATGCGGTCGTAGGCCTCCTGGGTGTTGTTGTCGTTTTCATCGAGGTACGCCTTCAGGGCGACGTAGGCGTCGTTGGAGCCCTGCTTGACCTCGTGGCCGCTCTTGACCAGGTCCAGCGCGGCCTCCTGCCCCGGCCAGCCCTCGCGGCGGGCCAGCGAGTACGGGCTGACGTTCTCCCGCACGTACATGGCACTGTAGTATTCGCCGTTCAGGTAGACCACGCACTCCTCGGCCTCCATGTACATCACGCTGGTGTGCTCCGCCAGGTTGGTCAGCAGCACGTCCCGCATGAAGGTGTACTTGAAATCCTGGCCGGCGTAGCGCAGTATGAACGCCTCGTACTCGTCCCAGGGACGCTCGTGGAAGATGGGATACTCGAACCGCTTTTTGCCGTACTGCCCCTTAGCCATCACCTTGAAGCTCTTCAGCTCAAGGGCGCGGGTGTTGCGGCCGTGCAGCTTGATGCCGCACTCCTGGGAGACGGCGGTGTCTCCCGACCGGTTGAACAGCTCCACGTGGGCCTCCCGCTCCCAGTCCATCCAGAAGTTCGCGCCCCTGCCGTAATCGCCGTGGGGAAACTTCGTCTCGGCGTTGGGGCCCATGACCATGATGCCGGTTTCGTCGCTGTACAGGCCGGTGGGGTCGGACACCAGCGAGACCACGTAGGGCACGTCCCCGGCGTTGTTCACGTCGTAGAGGTAGCTCTGGGTATCCATGATCGAGGGCAGGCAGCCGTCCTCATACACCCGGGTGCGCAGGATGGTGGTGCCGTCCACGGGGATGGGCGCGCCGTCGTACAGCGTCTTGTCCTCGCCGGGATCGGAGCAGTCCAGCGTGTAGTAGATGCGCGCGCCGGGGTTCGCGGTCAGGGTGATGTCGAGGTGTTCACCGGAGCTGTGCAGCCCGCCCGCCACGGAGTATTCCGCGCCCCGGGCTGGGCCGAGCAGCGCCTTCGCGCCGTTGTCGGCCAGGGGCGTGCCCGCCGGGAAGTAGCCGCAGCCGCCGGAGGCGTCCCGACCGAAGGCGACCCCCGCGTACTGCTGGGGCAGCCAGAGGCAATCGAGGATATTGCCCGAGGCGTCGCACAGGCTCACCGCGCAGCCGCCGTCGGCGGGCAGCGCGAAGGGCGCGGACAGGTAATTCCCGGTGGGCGCGTCGCCGTCGCCCACCAGGAACACCGCCAGGTATCCGTGGGCCGGGATGGTCGTGCCCGCGGGGAACTGCCACTTCCGGGGGTGGCTCTGCTTGTCGGAAAGGCCCCAGCCGCCCACGTCCGCGTCGGCGCTGCCGTCGTTGTACAGCTCGATCCAGTCGCTCTTTTCGTTTACCGGGCTGGCCATGACCTCGCTGATGTACACCTTTCCGGCGCGCTGCCCCCGGCCTTCGGCGTCCAGGGCCAGCGCGGCCTCCAGCGTGTTTGGCCGGTTCGGGGTGGGCGGCAGGGCGGTGCTCCAGCCCTCGCCCTCCACCCGTGACAGGGCCTGGCCCATCTGCAGCTGGGGCAGCGTGACGAGGTCGATCATCCTGCCGTCGGGCTGGGACAGGTAAATCGTCTCGTCCTTGGACAGCCTGAAGCTGGCGTGCAGGTGGGCCGGGTCGTCCCGCCGGTCTTCGCCGGAGCAGTGGATGGCCAGCACGCCGCCCGCGGGCAGGCTGACCTTCGGAGAGCGCCACTTGTTGGGCTTGGCGGGGTTGTCGGACAGCCAGTAGCCCTCCAGGTCGACGTCCGCGTCGCCAAAGTTGGCGATCTCGATGTAATCGTGGCATTCGCCCTCCCCGTCGGGAAAGACGGTGCTGTTGACGCACATCAATTCGTTCAGGGCCACGTCGGAGGGCTGCACGGCCTCGCCCTTCCGGTCGGCGAGGGTGTTCGCCCGGCCGGGGGTCGGCTCGGCGGTCACCACCCAGGTGTCGTCGTCGTTCCGGCAGAAGGATTCGTCCGCCTGCATGACGGGCACGTCCACCTCGTCCAGCAGCCGCTGGGCGGAATCGTACAGGTAGAGGGTGTGCGCGCCGGACTTGGGCAGGCGGAAGGGAGCGTGCAGTGCGCCGTCTGCGGCCGAAGCGCCCTTGCCGTCGGCGTAGACCAGCAGGAATTCCCCCGGCTCCAGGCGGATGTCGGGGAACACCAGCGTCTTGGTCAGCTTGGTATCCCGGGTCAGGCACAGCCCGCGCAGCGACACCGGCGCGTCGCCGGTGTTCTCCAGCTCGATCCAGGATGGGCCCACTCCGCCTTCACCGGGCAGCGTCAGCGCGTTGTGGTTCTGCACCTCGCTGATGCGCACGCCCTCCAGCCCCTCGGTGGCCTGGGCCTGGAGCGCGCCCCAGCCGTTGCGGTCGATCAGCCAGCCCGCCAGCATCGCCAGCGCGCCTGCGAACGCCAGCAGCCCCATCAGCCGCCGCCAGCCGCGTCCCCTGTTATCGTTGCGTCTGTTCATCCTTCGCCTCTGTATCGCTTCATGATAGCGCCGCACCCGGCGCAAAGTATACCTTTCCACTTAAGATTATACCACACCCCCGCCCCCCCTGACAACCCCTTCGGGGGGACAAACAAATTCTGTTTTGTCGCGGAGCGACAAATCAGAATTCAGTATTTAGTATTTAGCATTTAGTGGTTAGTGGAGGAGGAAATCCTTGCGGATTTCTTTTGATTCAAAGAATCGAGAAACGTTGAAACCTCTGCCAT
>JAZSAA010000289.1:0-2027 GCA_045601625.1 Clostridia bacterium
CACGGTGCTGACCGGCGTCGGCTGGCACGGACGGGTCGCCTCCAGGGCGGCGGCGGGCGGCGCGCAGGCGGCCAACGGGTTCGTGCTGCGCATCCCCGAGGGGGTGGCGGCGGGGGGAAAGGGCTTCGCCGGGCCGGGGGAATACCGGGCCGCCGGGGACGGGGGGGGGCGGCGGGGGGAGGGGCCGTCGCCGAGCCGGTGGAATACCGGGCCGCCGGGGACGTGGGCGGGCTGTGGACGCTGCAAAAGGGCGACATGATCCTGCGCGGGGAATGCCGCGAGGCCCTCACCCCCGCCCGGCTGCGCCAGCGCTTCGGCGCGGAACGCACGCTGACCGTCACGCAAATCACCGACAACCGAACCGCGGGACGCGGCAGGCATTGGCGGGTGGAGGGGGATGAATTCTGATTTATCGAGCAGGGCTCGATAAATCAGAATTTTACGAGAGGAGGTTTTTTCTTGGCGGGTGATTCCAATGCCGCGCGGGTGCGGCGGTGGCTGATGGGGTGCGGGGCCATCGACGCCGGGAAGCGCTTCGGCGTGGACTGGCTGGGCGACGAGCCCGCGGAGTACGCGCTGATCACGGTGCCCTCGGGGCTTCGGTGGACCGAGAACATCGTCGGCCAGCGCAGGCTGAAGGGCGAGCAGGCGCAGGACTTCATCTTCGCCGTCCAGGCGTTTTACGGCGCGGACACGCCTCGGAGCCTGGAAAACCTGGCCTTCTGCCAGGCTGTGACGGACTGGATCGTGGACCGCAACGCCGCCGGGGATTTTCCCGAGTGGGAGGGCGGCGTCGTGACCGGCGTGACGCCCACGCTGACCGGCGCGCCCGTCGCCTGGGGCACCGGGGCGGCGCGCTACCAGATCCAGATCAGAGTGACCTACAAAATCAATCAGGAGGAATGAAACATGGCTGATACCATTACCGGCAAGATTGCGCGGAAGTACATGGGGCACTTCCTGGACGCTTCCTTCATGGGCGAGACCCCGTCGCTGTACCGGCTGGGCAAGGACCTGGAGGAGTACAACGTCGAGATGAACCCCAACGGCGAGCAGAAGCAGAACATCCTGGGAGAGAACACCTACCAGCTGAGCGGCTACGAGGTCAGCGCCAGCGCTGAGCCGTACTATGCCGTGGTGGGCGATGCGCTGTTCGCGAAGCTGCAGCACATCATCGACACCCAGGCCACCGACGACACCCTGAAGACCTACGCCTACGAGGTGCACCTGTGGGAGGCCGGCACCGCCGCGGACACGCTGGTGGCCTACCGCCAGGAGTGCTACGTGGTGCCCACCAGCTACGGCGGCGACACCACCGGCTACCAGATCCCCTTCGAGGTCCACTATGTGGGCGAGAAGGTGCTGGGCAACTTCACCCCCGCCAGCGGGAACACCCCGGCGAGCTGGGCGGCGGTATCCTAACCCGGCGGCGTTATCCTAACCCGGTAGGGTTAGGATAACGAGTATTTAGTATTTAGTATTTAGTGGTTAGTGGTGGATCAAATCCCTGCGGGATTTGTTTGATTCAAGGGGAACGGCAGAGGTTACAACATCTCTCAGTCCTCTCTTAATCAAAGAAATCCGCAAGGATTTCAACCTTCACTAAATACTAAATACTAGATACTAAATACTCGACGAAGCGACTGAGAGGAGCGAACACCATGGCAAACGAAAAGATCATGAATTTTGCGATCACCGTGGACGACGGCAGTCGCCGGGTCCCGATTTTGAATATGGACGGGGAGGAAATCGGCGCGTTCCGATTCCACCCGACGGACATCGGCATCATCGACCGCTACAACCGCATGGCGGAGCAGTTCGACGCCATCACCGAGCCGCTGGAGGGCCTGGACCTGTCTGAGGGCGGGGAGATGGACGTGACCGACCCGAAACTGACGGCGGCGCTGGGCGAGGCCCAGGGGCGGCTGTACGAGGCGGTGAACAAGCTGTTCGCCAGTGACGGCGCGGCGGAGGCCTTCTTCGGCGCGATGCACCCCTTCAGCCCCGTGAACGGCGAGTTCTACGCC
>JAZSAA010000290.1:0-22016 GCA_045601625.1 Clostridia bacterium
GTGTGGGACGGCATCAACCGCACCACCAACCTGATCGTTGCCGGGAAGTACGTGGTCGTGGCCGGCTACGGCTGGTGCGGCAAGGGCGTGGCGATGCGGGCCAAGGGCCTGGGCGCGAAGGTCATCGGGACCGAGGTGAACCCCATCCGCGCCATCGAGGCGGTCATGGATGGCTTCGAGGTGCTGCCGATGCACGAGGCGGCGGTGCTGGGCGACCTGTTCGTGACGGTCACCGGCTGCGCCGGCGTCATCACCCAGCCCGACTTCATGGTGATGAAGGAGGGCGCGGTGCTCTGCAACGCGGGCCACTTCGACGTGGAAGTGGACATGAGGTGGCTGCGGGAATACTCCACG
The DNA here is from genome assembly GCA_045601625.1 of Clostridia bacterium. Taxonomy (GTDB): domain Bacteria; phylum Bacillota; class Clostridia; order Christensenellales; family Aristaeellaceae; genus UBA2862. The sequence continues at coordinate 355 of JAZSAA010000290.1, forward strand.
GAGATCCGCGAGATGCGCAACAACATCATGGGCTATACGCTGCCCAACGGCAAGCATGTCTATGTGCTGGCCGAGGGCCGGCTGGTGAACCTGGCGGCGGGCGACGGGCACCCGGCGGAGATCATGGACATGAGCTTTGCCATCCAGGCCCTCTCCGCGAAGTACCTGGTGGAGCACGCGGGCCAGCTGAAGGAGATGCTGATCGACGTGCCCGCCGAGGTGGACCTGGAGGTGGCCAACCGCAAGCTGGCCTTCATGGGAGTCACCATCGACAAGCTGACGCCGGAGCAGGAGGACTACCTGAACAAGTCGGCGATCTGACGAGGGACGGTTTTTTACGGAAGTATACCCATTGCAGGGGCGGCGTCGCGCCGCCCGCCGGGTGCGACGACATGTAATACTGATCTCAACCTAAACCTATACAATCCTGCGGTGCCTTTTTCGCGATACCTGCGTTGAAGCCCCTTGACTTGCCGCCAGCAAGCCTGCGGGCCTTCGCCTTGGTATGACGAAAAATACCCTCGCATGCTTGTACATATTCAGATTGAGATTATAACGTCGCAGGGCGGGCGCCGCAACGGCGCCCCTGCGGTTTTGTTGCCCGGGTGACGGGATGATGCCGCCGGGCGTATTGCTCCCTGTAGCGGCGGCGCCTGCGCCGCCATATTCAATCGCCCTGACCGCGCCGCGAGAGCCCCAATGACCGGCGTGCCCCGGTTCACGGTTACACGAATGCTCGGGCAACGGCTACGCAGGAGGGTGATACCGCTTTAAATTTATAATTGATCGTATAATAATATTGACAATGCGCACAAAACGCCGTATAATTTTTTCGATAATATGGGAAGTATGAGGCGTTTGTCCTCGCAACGCCCGCAGGAGGTCAGTCACCTGATGAAAGCCTATCGCGCCAGGCTGAGCCTGGCGGAAAATGTCAAGCGTTTTGTGGCCATTGCCAGCCGCCATCCCTACGAGATCGACGTCCGGGGCGGGCGGCACGTGGTGGACGGCAAGTCGATTCCGGGCATACTGAGCCTGGACCTGTCCAAGCAGCTGTTTGTGGAAATCTACAGCGACGACTGCGCCGACATGGAGCGGGAGATCGCCCCGTTCCTGGTGGGCTGACCCCGGCCTTCACGGGGCTTGCCCGTTACGACCGTCGATGACATTTGAAAGGATCGCGCCATGAGCAAGTATACCGATCTGGCGATGGAGCGCCGCGAACAGTTCAACGCGGACGGAAGGCCGGTCTACAACTGCTGCCAGTCCGTGGTTTCCGTGTTTGCCGGGGATGCCGGCTACGACGAGGCGGCCTGCATGAAGGCGGCGACCTACTTCCGGGGCGGCATGCAGATGGGCTCGGTCTGCGGCGCGATCACCGGCGGCCTGATGGCCCTGGGCCTCGCAGGCCTGGACGACGCCGGGGTGCTGAACGAATACTACGCCAGGCTCCGCCAGGCCCACGACGGCATGATGAACTGCAGGGACCTGCTGCGGGTGAACGCGGAGCGAGGCGGCGCGAAGCTGCCCCACTGCAACGCCATGATCGCCGAATGCGTCGGCTATGTGGAACAGATCCTCCGCGAAAACGGGAAGATCGAATAACGCCCCATGCCTGACCCGCCGGAGGAGAGCCGATGTACCGCGAAGCCTTTTTGAAAATCGTCCGGCCCCTGTGCGAATCGGAGCGCATCTACAGGCGGATGTACGAGCTTCGGAACGACCCGCAGGCGCGCCAGGCGTACCTGGAAACGGTTCCCCCGGAGGAGATCGATCGCCTGTCGCTGTTCGTGCCGGAGGTCACCCCGGAGTGGCTCAGCACGATGCCCGAGGTGGATTACCTGTTCCCGAAGGACAGCGACGTCTCCTTTAAAAAGCACTACTGCTATACCCCTGAGTTTTCCCATTCCCATACCTATTTTGAGATCATCTACGTCTACGAGGGCAGTTGCGTCAACACGGTGCGGGATGTCCCGCTTCAGCTGAAGACGGGGGACATCTGCTTCGTCACCCCCGGCGAGCGCCATTCCATCGCGGTTTTCGACGAGAGCATCGTTGTCAACATCCTCGTCAGGACCAGCACGTTCCAGAAGGCCTTCTTCCACATCATGGAGCAGGGAGACATCCTGTCGGACTACCTGTGCAGGTGCCTAAGCGGCTCGGTGAAGAACCGCTATCTGCTCATCCATACCGGCGACGACGCCTTCATACAGTCCCAGATCGCCTTTTTGTTCCTGGAGAGCCATTACCGGGAGCGTTACAGCTCGGAAATGCTCAACAACGGCTTCATGACCCTGTTTTACTATGTCCTCAGGAACCACATCCAGAACACCGAGGTCGAATACCGCGACCGCTACAACAAGGACATCATCGACATCCTCAGCTATGTCCGCCAGAATTACGCCCACATATCGCTGGAATCCACGGCCCGGGAATTCCACTACAACCCGTCCTACCTCAGCCGCCTGTTGCGCCAGAGCGTGGGGAAGTCCTTCTCCGAGATGCTGCGGGAATGCCGCATGACAGAGGCCTGCCGGCTGCTGGTGCTGCCCGACGGGAAGCTCAGCGTCGAAGAGATCGGCGCGGCCGTGGGCTACCCCCATGTGGAGCACTTCATACGCACCTTCCGCCAGGTTTTCGACAAGACGCCCACGGCGTACCGGCGGGAGAACCAGGGCGATCGATTTAGGTAAAAAAATATCAATTTCATATCTGATTTTGGTATGGCATTTTTTCATGAATCCTGTTATAATACAGTTAACGGAAGGCGTTTCCGGGAAGATGTACTTAAGCGACACAGGCTGATGTGGCGCTTAAAATACGCCGTAGGGCGAAAAAACTAGGAGGAAACATGAACAAGAAGCTTATGTCTCTGGCGCTGGCCATCGCGCTGGCAGTTACCATGCTGGTGGGCGTTTCCGCGGTTGCGGAGGCCAAGCCCTTCGAGGGCGTGACCATCACCTTCTGGGGCGGCCAGGCCGAGCTGAACCCTGGCACGCTGGCGGTCATCGAGGCGGCTGAGGAAGCACTTGGCCTGCACGTCGAGACCGAGATCAATCCCGGCGGAAGCGAGGGCGACAACCTTCTGAAGACCCGCATCGCCTCCAACGACCTGCCCGACCTGATGGTCTACAATTCCGGCTCCAAGCTGTACGACCTGAACCCCTCCCGCTGCTTCCTGGACATCAAGGATTGGGATCTGGTTTCCCGGGTCGACGACGCCTTCCTGAGCTCCGTCACCATCGACGGCGCGGTGTACGGCCTGCCCCAGTCCTCCACCCAGGCCGGCGCGATCATCTACTACAAGCCCGACTACGAGGAGCTGGGCCTGGAAGTGCCCCACACCTGGGCCGACTTCGTGGCCAACTGCGCCAAGCTGAAGGAAGCGGGCAAGGTGCCCGTTGAGCTGACCGCGGGCGATACCTGGACCACCCAGGTGCTGTTCCTGGGCGACTACTACAACATCAACGCCGAGTATCCCGCCTTCGCCGAGGAGTACACCGAGGGCAAGGCCAAGTACGCCGACATCCCCGTGGCCACCCGCTCCTGGACCAAGTACGAGGACCTGGTGGACTATCTGAACGAGGACAAGTCCGCCGCCACCGTGCAGGACGGCAACTTCGCCATCGGCGCCGGCGAGGCGACCCACTGGTTCATCCTGACCCAGCAGCTGCCGCTGATTACCGCGGAAGCTGACGACCAGAGCCAGATCGGCGTGTCCGGCGTGCCTGGCGACGATCCCGACAACCACGGCCTGACCGTTTGGGAGCCCATGAGCTTCTACGTCTGGAAGGACAGCAAGAACATCGACGCCGTGAAGGCCTTCCTGGACTTCTACTTCTCCGAGGAGATGCTGGACCTGTACTTCGACACCTACGGCGCCAACGGCCCCTCCTGCATCAAGGGCTACGAGCTGCCCGAATCCGTGTGCGACGCCGTGCGCGTTGACATGCAGCAGTACTTCGACGCCGGCAAGACCTGCCCCGCCCTGGAGTACGTCTCTCCCATCAAGGGTACCGCCTGCGAGCAGCTGACCACCGCCGTGGCCATGGGCCAGATGGCCGGCGCCGACGCCGCCAAGGACTACGACGAGGACTGCAAGAAGTCCGCGGTCCAGCTGGGCTACAACTGGGAATAACCGGATGAAGCCGGCCCACGTTTGACAAAACGCAATCACGAGGCCGCCTGTCTGAACGTCAGGCGGCCTTCCCAATGGAGGCGACAAGCATGACGAAGACGAAGGAGAAGAGCCTGTACTCGGTTTGGTTCGTCGTTCCGTCGTTGGTCATTTTCCTCGTATTCTTCCTCTGGCCCGTCATCTCATCCCTTTATTACAGCATGACGGTCTGGAACTTTGAAACGGCCACCTTCAACGGCCTTGAAAACTACAAGCTGTTCTTCACCGACCCGGCCATGAGCTCGTCGGTGCCCCACACGCTGCTGTATGCCTTCGCCACCAGCGGGCTGAAGGTGGTGCTGGCGTTCTTCATCGCCATTTTCCTCACCAGCAGCATCAAGACCAAGGGCTTTATCCGCTCGGCGGTGTTCTTCCCGAACCTGGTGTCCACAATGGCCGTGGGCCTGACCTTCGCCTACATGATGCACCCCACCAAGGGCCTTCTGAACGTGGTCATCAAGGCCCTGGGCGGCAACACTGTGGATTTCCTGGGCGAGCCGGGCATCGCGCTGTGGGCCATCATCGCCACTGACGTGTGGAAGGGCCTGTCGATCTCGGTGGTCATCTACATCGCGGGCATACAGTCCATCGATCAGAGCTACTACGAGGCGGCGTCCATCGACGGCGCGAACTGGTGGCAGAAGATCACCAACGTGACGCTGCCGCTGGTGGCTCCGGCGCAGAACTCCATCATCATACTGTCGCTGATCGGCGGCCTGAGGACTTTCGACCTCATCTGGGCCATGACCGGCGGCGGCCCCGGCTTCGCCACGGACGTGCTGGCCTCGGTGATCTACAAGCAGTATGCCGCGGGCTTCTACGGCCTGTCCACCGCGGGCAACGTGGTCATGCTGGTGCTGATCTCGGTCATCGCCTTCCCGTTGCAGCACTTCCTGAACAAGCGAGAGGAGGCGATCCGGTAATGGAAGGCAAGAAGAGGAGAAACCAGATCATCGGCGATATCGTCGGCCTGATCCTGACCGCCGTGATCTTCCTGATTCCGTTCTACTTCATGTTCGTGCAGTCGATCAAGAGCAAGAAGGAAGCCAATCGCCTGAGCATCGCCTGGCCCAGCGAGCTGCACTTTGAAAACTACCTCGAGGTCATCAAGCACGGCAACTACCAGCTGGTCACCGCCTTCAAGAACAGCGCGCTGCTGACGCTGTTCACGGTGCTGGGCCTGATCGTCACCGGCGCAATGGCGGGCTATGTCATCCAGCGCAGGAAGGGCAAGCTGATGACGAGCATCCAGTCGGTCATCATGCTGGGCCTGATGATCCCCGCGTCCATCCTGCCCACCATCCGCATGCTGCAATCCATGGGCATCTACAAGACCATGTTCTCGATGGTCATGATCGAGATCGCCCTGCAGACCCCCTTCACGATCATGCTGTACCGAGGCTTCATGGCCTCGATTCCCGTGGACCTGGAGGAGGCGGCGTCCATCGACGGCTGCACCCGCTGGCAGATCTTCCAGAAGGTGATCTTCCCGCTGCTCAAGCCGATCCAGGCCACCATCATCATACTGGTGGGCGTGCAGACGTTCAACGACTTCACCAACCCGCTGTACTTCCTGCCAGGCGCGGCCAACACCACCGTGCAGCTGACGCTGTACAACTACAAGGGCCAGCTGGGCAACAACTACAACCTGTTGTTTGCCGACATCATCATCATCACAGTGCCGATGCTGATCCTGTTCCTGTTCTTCAACAAGCGCATTGTGGCCGGCATGGTCGCGGGCGCGGTGAAGGGGTAAGCCCCTTGAACACAGGCACCGGACGGCGCTTCGCCCGGAGCCTGTTTTAAAACAGTGCGTAAGGAGTTTTACCAAATGAAGATCATCCATTGCAAGCTGAACCATCTGACCAATCCGCTGGGCTGGGACGTGGAACACCCCACGATCTCCTACGTGGTGACCGGGGCCAGGGGCAGTTTCCAGAAGGCGGCGCGGGTTTGGGTCTCCCTGTCGGAGGACTTCGCCGACTGCCTGTACGACAGCGGCGCGCGGGCGGACATCGTGTCCACCGGCTTCGAGCTGCCCATCGCCCTGGCGCCCATGACCCGCTATTACTGGAAGGTGTGGGTCGAGGACGACGCCGGGGACGCGGCCGAGAGCCCGGTCCAGTGGTTCGAGACCGCCAAGGATGCCCCCTGGCGCGCGAATTGGATCACCCCCGACGCGGACAAGTCCCTCCAGGCGGTGCTGTTCCGGCGCATCGGCGTCGACAGGCCCGTCGCCCGCGCGCGGGCGTATGTCGTGGGACTGGGCGTGTACGAGCTGAGCCTGAACGGCGTCAAGCAGGGCGACGAGTGCCTGCTGCCCGGCTTCTGCGACTACGACGACTGGATCCAGTACCAGACCTTCGACCTGCCCCTCGCGCAGGGGGACAACCTGCTGGAGATCGCCCTGGGCGACGGTTGGTACAAGGGCAACTTCGGCCTGGTGAAGCGCCATGAAAACTACGGCGACCGGCTGGCGGCCATCGCGGAAATCCACATCTGGTACCAGGACGGCTCGGAGAAGATCGTCTGCACCGACGAGACCTGGCAGGCCCGCAGGAGCCGCGTCGTGGAATCGGGTATCTACTGCGGCGAGGTCTTCGACGCCACGCTGGACACCTCCGAAGCCTTCGCCGTGAAGCCCATCGACCTGGGCTGCGAGCGCCTGTGCGCCCGGCTTTCCCCGCCCATCGTGGTGCACGAGCGCATCAAGCCGGTGAAGGTGCTGCACACCCCGAAGGGGGAGACGGTGCTGGACATGGGCCAGAACATGGTGGGCTGGCTCCGGTTCCGCTGCGACGCCCCCGCCGGTGCCCGAATCCACCTGCAATTCCGCGAGCTGCTGCAGGACGACTGCTTCTACCGGGACAACCTGCGCACCGCGAAGGCGGAATTCACCTACATCTCCGACGGAACGCCCGGGGAGGTGCGCCAGCACTTCACCTTCTACGGCTTCCGTTTTTTGAAAGTGGAGGGCTGGGTGGGGGAGGTCGATCCCGACGCCTTCACCGGTCTGGTGATCCACTCCGACATGGACGCCCGGGGCGACGTCACCACCTCCGACCCGCTGGTCAACCAGCTGGTGCGCAACGCCCGATGGGGCATGAAGGGCAACTTCCTTGACGTGCCCACCGACTGCCCCCAGCGCGACGAGCGGTACGGCTGGACCGGCGACGCCCAAATCTTCTCCGGCACGGCGTGCTTCTTCATGGACACCTACGCCTTCTATACCAAGTACGGCCGCGACATCTACCTGGAGCAGAAGAAGCTGAACGGCAGCGTGCCCGATGTGGTGCCGGTGGCCAACTATCCCGGCGATGCCTCTACCGTCTGGGCCGACGCCGCCACGGTCATCCCGTGGAACACCTACATTCACTCCGGCGACAAGGGCATACTGCGACGCCAGTACCCCAGCATGAAAGCCTGGGTGGACTACATGAAGCGCCAGGACGACGCCGACGGCGGCAAGCGCCTGTGGCTCACCGGCACCCACTACGCCGACTGGCTGGCGCTGGACGGCAACTGGCCCGGCGGCGTGTACGGCGGCACCGACCCGAACTACATCGCCTCGGCTTACTACTATCATTCCACCCGCATCGTGGCCAAAGCCGCCCACGTGCTGGAGTACGCCGAAGACGCCGCGTTCTATGACAGGCTGGCCGAAGAGATCCGCGCGGCCTTCGAGCGGGCCTATTTCACACCTTCCGGTAGGCTGGCCATCGACACCACCACCGGCTGCGTGCTGGCCCTGTACATGGGCCTGGCCCCGGACTATGCCGTGGAGCAGGTCCGGGGGATGCTGCTGAACCGGCTCCAGAAGAACTTCTACCACCTGGATACCGGCTTTACCGGCACGCCCTGCCTGTGCCGCGTGCTGTCCGAGAACGGCATGAACGACATCGCCTACCACCTGCTGCTGGAGAAGGGCTATCCGGGCTGGCTGTACGAGGTGCTCATGGGCGCGACCACCATCTGGGAGCGCTGGAACTCGGTGATGCCGGACGGCAAGGTCAGCGGCACCGAGATGAACTCCATGAACCACTACTCCTATGGCTCCATCGTCGAATGGATGTTCCGGGACATGCTGGGCATCAACCCTGTGGAGGACGCCCCCGGCTTCAAGCGCTTCATCCTCGCCCCGAGGCCCAACTACCAGATCGGCAGCGCGTCGGCAAAGCTGGATTCCGCCGCCGGACTGATCGAATCCGAATGGGCCATTGAGGACGGGAAGCTGCGGTTCGGCTTCACCGTGCCCTTCGACACCCAGGCCGAGATCGTGCTGCCCGATGCCGACGCGGCCGTCATCCGGGCCCAGTGCGAATGCGATGTCAGCCAGCGGGGCCGGGACGTCGCCCTCACGGCGGGGCCTGGCCGCTACAGCTTCGCCTACGCGCCCACCACGCCTTACCGCAAGGTTTACAGTCTCGATTCCAGCTGGGAGGAGATCAAGGCCAACCCGAAGGCCCTGGAGATCGCCATGCGGGAGTTCGCCTTCAAGGAGGATCACATTCCCTTCGAGAAGGAGCTCTGCACCCTGCGGGAGATGAGCTGGAGCCCCTTCACCGGCATCAGCGAGGAAAAGCGCCGGCGCATCGACCGCCTGCTGCGGGAGGTCGAATGATCGCGCTGTAAAATAAAACCTGGCGGTTGCGGAGGTGGCAAAACGTCACCCCTGCAACCGCCTGCCTATGGCTGCGACCGACCTGGCAAACCGTGAAAACAACCAATAACACCCGAGAGCGAAAGGGGAGACGACCATGTATCGCGTCGGAAGGCTTCTCGTCACCGATATGACCGTGGAACACATGCGCCGGCCGCTGGGCATCGACTGCCCCGCGCCGCGCTTTGCCTGGAGGCTTGCGAGCGATGTCGCTGACGTCATGCAGGCCGCGTACCGGCTGACCGTGACCTGCGATGGCAGGGTCGTCGCGGACACGGGCAGAGTGGCCTCCGACCAGAGCGTCGAGGTGACGGTGGACGGCTTTGCCCCCGAACCCATGACGGCGTACCGCGTCGCCCTGACCGCATGGGACGACAAGGGTCGGGAGGCATCCGCCGGTACCTGCTTCGAGACCGGGCGCATGGGCGTGCCCTTCGTCGGCAGCTGGGTGGAGCCGGTGCAGCAGCCCACGCCCTCGACGATGGACGGCGCGCGCTCCGGCGATACCATCGCCGCCGTGCCCGTGGACGCGGACGGCAACCGCACCTTCGAGGAGTTCCGCCCGGCCCGGTTCATCCGCGTCCCCTTCGAGGCCGGGCGGCCCGTGCGCCGCGCCAGGGTGTACGCCACCGCCCACGGCATCTACCGCCTGACGGTGAACGGGCGCTGCCCGGACGACCGCTGGCTGGCCCCGGAGAACACCGCCTACAACAAATTGCTCTGTTACCAGACCTACGACGTGACCGCCCTCGTGCGCCCCGGCGAAAACGTCCTCGAAATCACCCTGGCCGACGGCTGGTGGGTGGGCCGGGTGGGCACCACCGGCGACTGCTGCCAGTACGGCGACCGGACCGCGCTGCTGATGAACGCGGAGATCGAGTACATGGACGGCACGCGGCAGACCGTCACCGGCGAGGCGGGCGTGTCCGCCGCCGGCCCGATCCTGTTTTCCGACCTGTTCGTGGGGGAAAAGAACGACGCCCGGATCGCGCCTTCGGACTGGCAGCCCGTCGTCCGGGTAGACCATCCCCGGGACAACCTGGTCGGGCAGCGGATGCCGCCGGTGCGCCCGGTGAAGGTGTTCGAGCCCGAGCGCGTGTTCACCGCGCCAAACGGGGATGTCATCGTAGATGCCGGTCAGGTGCTGGCCGGGGTGACGGAGCTGTCCGTCACCTGCGAGGCCGGGCGAGAGATCAGGCTCCAGCACTTCGAGGTGCTGGACCGGGACGGCAACTTCTTCAACAGCATACTCAATGTCAACAAGGAGCAGACCGACATCTACGTTACCCGGGAGGGGGCACAGACCTGGCATCCCCGGTTCACCTACCACGGCTTCCGCTACGTGCGGGTGACCGGCTGGCCGGGCATGCCCTCGACGTCGGATTTCAGGATCATCGCCCTGGCCAGCGAGATGGACGACATCGGCCGCATGACTACCTCCGACCCCAGGCTGAACCAGCTGATCAGCAACATCCGGTGGAGCCAGCTATCGAACACCGTCTCCATTCCCACCGACTGCCCCCAGCGGGAGAAGGCAGGCTGGACGGGGGATATCATGGCCTATGCGCCAACGCTGTGCTTCAACCGGGACGCTGACGCCTTCCTCAGCGCGTGGATGGACAGCCTGCGCGCCGAGCAGCTGCCTGACGGCGCGGTGCCGATGATCGTGCCCTACCTGAAGGCCTACGCCACCTTCCTGCGGGACAACCTGGGCACCGACACCAGCTGCGGCTGGGGCGACGCCGCCATCATCGTGCCATGGCGTGTGTACCGAGCTTACGGCGACCGGCGCATTCTCGAGGAGAATTACGGGGCCATGTTCCGCTGGATGGAATACATCGACGGCCGGGCAAAGAACTGCCATCCGGCGGGCTTCGAGGGCTGGGACGAGGCCCGGAAGGCCCGGAGCCGCTGGCTGTGGAATACCGACTTCCACTTCGGCGACTGGCTGATCCCCTCCATCGTGCTGGGCAACCCGGACGCCATGGCCATGAACCAGACCGCCTACGCCACCATGGGCGTCGTCGCCCCGGCCTACTACGCCTTCAGCGCGAAGACCATGTCCCAAATCGCCGCCGTCCTCGGCCGGGAGGACGATGCCAGGCGGTACGGCGAGCTGTATGAAAACATCCGCGAGGCGTTCATACAGGAGTACGTCCACGATGACGGCGCCATGGACGTGGACTTCCAGGGCATCTACGTCATCGCGCTGCAAATGGACCTGGTGCCGGCGCAAGTGCGGCCGAGGATGGTCGATCACCTCTGCGACCTGATCCGAAGGAACGGCGACAAACTGGACACCGGCTTTTTGAGCGTGCCGTTTCTGATGGACGTGCTGTGCGACAACGGGCGGGAGGACGTGGCCTGTCGGCTGCTGTTCCAGGAGAGCTGCCCCAGCTGGCTCTACGAGGTGAAGGCCGGGGCCACCACAATGTGGGAGAGCTGGGGCGCGATATCCGAGGACGGCACCGTCAGCACCTACAGCTACAACCACTACGCCTTCGGCTGCGTGGAGGACTGGATGGTCCGGCACATCGGCGGCCTGCAAATCATCGAACCCGGCTACCGGCGCTTCCGGGTGAAGCCCTCGTTTGCATTCGGCCTGACCCACGCCGCCGTCAGCGAGCACACTCCCTACGGCAGGGCGGCGGTGGCGTGGCGTGCCGTGGGCGACCGCGTGGCCGTTCACGTGGAGGTGCCCGTCAACACCCGCGCGGTGGTGGAGCTTCCCGGCATGGCGCCTGTAACCGTCGGCAGCGGGAGTTACGACTGGCTGGTGGAAAAGTAACACGATCCTCAATATAAATGCGGACGCTCATGTGCTTTGCGATGCCTACGGCGATCGCTTCGCTCAGGATGACACCGAGACGTTTGTCATCATGCGCGGACTCGTGCGGTAGACTTGCGTCCCGCAGGACTTTTTCCATCTCTCTTGAAAACAGTATAAACCGTGGCTGTTTCAAAGAATATCGCCGTAAATACAGCCGTAGGGGCGGCGCAACGCCGCCCTGCAAAAGGTTTACCGCGTATGATTATTCGATTTGATACAGCCCCGTTTTGATACAGCCCCGTTTCGGTCTTCGCGGTCATCCCATGACGACCCTCACCGCGTGTACGCCCGCCCCAAAGACCGGGATGCGCTCGACGGGCAGGCCGTCCACTTCGATGTGCGCCACGCCCTTCTCCACGTGGTTCGGGTTTTCGACGCGAATGCGGTATTCCGCGCCGCGCCAGCGGCGAATGACCTCGAAGCCGTCCCATTCGGCGGGGATGCAGGGGTCAACGGTCAGCCAGTCGAACTCCGGGCGCACGCCCAGCATGTACCGCGTGGCGGCGAAATAGGCCCAGCCGGCGGAACCGGTCATGAACGGGTGCCGCGCCCTGCCGTGGGCGGCGTGGTCCCTGCCCATGATGAATTGGCAGTAGGTGTAGGGCTCGGCCTGGCGGATCTCCATGATGTCGTTCTGGTTCTCAGGCAGCAGCGCGTCGTAGAACTTCATGGCCCGGCTGCCACGGCCCAGCCGGCACTCGGCCACCCAGGCCCAGGGGTTGGGGTGGCTGAATACCGCGCCGTTCTCCTTGATGCCGGGATAGACCCGGGTGACGAAGCCGACGCCGTCGTCCCGCACGGTGAAGGCGGGGGCGTTCAGCATCAGCCCGTATGGGGTGTACAGCCAGGCATCCACCGCGTCCATGGCGGAAAGCCCCTGTTCAAGGGTCGCCGCACCGGACGCCACGGCCCAGGCGTTGCTCTCCAGATGGACCTTGCCCTGGGCGCATTCATGGCTGCCGATGGCGCGGCCGTCCGCGGTGAAGCCCCGTAGGAACCAGTCGCCGTCCCAGAGCACGGTTTGCCCGATGGCCTTCAGGGCCTCCAGCTTCGGCGCATACCTTTCCACGTCTTCGCTCCTGCCCGTTGCCCGCGCCGCGTCCAGGAAGTGCCCCATGGCCCAGACCAGCAGGAAGTGGACCATGGCGCTCTCCCCGCCGCCCAGGTTCAGGCAGTCGTTCCAGTCGGCCCGCAGCCCCCTGGTGACGCCGTGGACGCCCACCTGGCCACATGAGAAGTCCAGTATGCGCCTCATGTGGTCCCAGACAGAGGCCTCGCCGCCGTCGGCCCAGGGGACGACGATGTCGAAGAAGCCCGTGTCGCCGGTCTCCCGCGCGTATTCCACGATGGCGGGGATCAGCCACAGCGCGTCATCGGCGCAGGCATCCTTCAGCCCGTGGACGTGCTTCGTCCCTTCGGCGGTGGGAACGACGGTGGGGGACCACTCCTTCTCCTCGTCCTTTCCCTCGAACCACGCCGGGTCGAACAGGTGCAGCCCGTAGCCGGTGGCGGTGACGCCGTTGAGCAGCTGGAGGAGGCGCATTTTGCAGCCCTCCGGCTCGGCGTGGGGGATGCACATGGCGTCCTGGGCGGTATCCCGGAAGCCCAGCCCCGTGCGCCCGCCCACCTCGATGAACGAGGAGAACCGGGAGAACAGCACGTTGATCTCGCTCTGGTACAGGTTCCAGAGGTTCAGGCTGCGGTTCATGTTTGCGTGGGGCGTGTGGACGGTGAGCGCCCCCAGCTTCCCGTCCCAGAACCGGCGCAGGTCGGCAAAGGCTCTGTCCGCGCCTTCAAAGTCATAGCGCCTGCGGGCTTCCTCCGCGGCCGTGCCCCGACCCGTGCCCAGGTAGAACAGCAGTCGCGTTTCCTCGCCGGGTGCTAAAATGAGCTTCTTTTGCAGCACCCCGACGGGGTTGCCGCCGTTTTCGTGGCTGCCCGTCAGCGCGCCCGCTTCCACGCCGATGGGGTTGCGCTCGGTGCGGTAGGGGCCGATGAACGCCTCCCGGGTGCCCTCGTATCCGTCCGGGGTGAAATTGCCGGCGAAGAACTGAAAGCTGTCCGGCTCATAGTGTAATTCGCATATGGCAGCATCGCTTTCCATGAACGACCCCGCGCAGTACAGGCTCATCTGGAAATTCTGGTTGTCGATGTCGATGTTGTGGAAGGAAAACTCCACGTAGCCGATGACGCTAATCCTGCGCTCCCGGTCGGTGTTGTTCTTCACCCGCACGTCGAAGATCTCCACCGGGTCGGTTCCGTCCGCTTCCCGAGTGATGAACAGCGTCTGGCTGGCGGCGATGCCCTGGGTTTCGCATTCGTAGACCGAGTAGCTCAACCCGTGGCGGCAGGCGTACCTTGCCCCGTCCAGCGGGAGGCCCGTGGGCTGCCAGCTGACCGACCAGTATTTTCCGGTTTCGTCGTCCCGCAGGTAGACGTAGTGACCGGGAAAGTCCATCGGCACGCCGTTGGGTCGGAAGCGGGTGATGCGATGGTACTGGGGGGAATCCAGCCAGCAGTAGCCCCCCGCGTTGTGGGAAACCACCGCGCCCATGCGCTGGGTGCCCAGGTAGTTGGTCATCGAAAAGGGCACGTCCACCCGGTCGATCACGTATTCCCGTGCCGCGTCGTCAAAATAGCCGTATCTCATGGAATGGATCCTCCACGTCTTATATTTTACACTATATTCATTTTAACAGCAAGGGTGAAAAATGGAAATGGATGGGATTGGCGTTTTTTGGATGGGGTTGGCGAGAAGTTAGTATTTATTCCGGTGGTGCTCGGTAAAACCGAAATTGGGGTATTTGTATTTAGCGGATAGTGGAGGAGGAAATCCTTGCGGATTTCTTTTGATTCAGAGAATCGAGAAACGTTGAAACCTCTGCCGTTTCCCTTTAATCAAAAAAATCCGTCAGGGCTGGTGACTTGACCGAATTTCCAATTCGGGCAAGTCAGTTTCGGCCGAAGGCCGAAACCGCGGATTTTCAAATTGATAATTTGAAAACCGCGCCGCTTGTACCGCCACTAAATACTAAATACTCAAATTCTGAATCATCGAGCATCAGCTCGATATATCAGATTTGAACGGCGACAACTCGCCTGTATAGCCTGCCGAAAACCTGTCAAGAATTGGCAGCAAAGGATAAATCCGGGCGGGGGACCCGCCCACGGAGGTATTATGACATATCGGTTGACGCGAAAATGCTTGCTCCTCGCGCTGGCGGCGCTGGTGATGGCGTCGGCGCTGGCGGAGGGGATGATCGAATGGGACGCCGCGCCGACGGCGGCGGCTTTCGATGAAATGCCCACGTTGCCCCCGGTGGACGCGCTGACGGCGCCCGCCACGGAGGCGGCGCCCGCCACGGAGGCGACGGTTGATTCAGAGGCGACGCTCGCCCCGGAGGCGACGCTCGCTCCGGAGGCGGCGGTTGCTTCGGAGTTGACGGAAGCCCCGGAGGCGACGCTGGCCCCGATACCGGACGCCGGGATCGGGGACGACGGCGTGCTGAGGGTGGAGCTGCGCTCGCTGGGCCAGCCGGTGCTGCTGAACCTGACGTTGATGGGCAGCTACGCCGTGGAGGCCGACCCCGGCTTTCGCTTCGCATCGGGCACGAAGGCGACCCTGGCGGCGGTCCAGGACCGGGTGTGGCTGTCCGTGGGCGGGCTGAGCATCGACATGGGCAAGTCGCTGACGCTGACCCGCCACCTCGCGCCGGAGGGGGCGGAAAACGGCATCCGCATCGCCGAATCGGAGAAGGACGCCCTGTACTGCGGCGATCTGACCGTCACCGCCCGGGGCAGCGGCCTGCGCTGCGTGCTGGCGCTGCCGGTGGAGGACTACCTGTACGGCGTGGTGGCCTATGAGATGAGCGACAGCTTCCCGCCGGAGGCGCTGAAGGCCCAGGCGGTGGCCGCCCGCACCTATGCCATGCGCCGCAAGGCCGGGGCCGGGAGCCGGGACTACGATGTGGTGGACACCACCGACGACCAGGTGTTCAAGGGTTACCAGCCGGAGCATGAAAACGTTGTCCGCGCCGTGGACGACACCCGGGGCGTGGTGGCTCGGGTGGACGGGCGCTTCGCCACCTGCTACTACACCGCCAGCAACGGCGGCCAGACCGCCCTGCCCAGCCAGATCTGGGGCGGGGACGGCGACGACGGCTACCTGGCCATGGCGGACGATCCCTACGACCTGGAAAACCCCCGCAGCCTGCAAAACGCGCTGACCGTCTCCCCGTCCTGCGAGGGCAGCGCGGCGCTGAAGGCCATGCTGGAGGCGGCGCTGGGCGAGGCCATGGCCACGGCGGGGGTGGACGAGGGCCGGTGGGCCTTCGATTCCATCGCCGCGATCGAGCCGGTGAACCCCCGCTTCGAGGGCAGCCGGATGTACCAGGGCCTGCGGTTCGACCTGAAGGCGAAGCTGCTGAAGCCCGCGGCCACGCCCCTTCCCACGGCCACGCCGGGGACGACGGGGACCCCCGGGGCCACGGAAGTCCCGGCGACGGCCGCGCCGTCTGCCGAACCCACCGAGCCGCCGATGGAATGGGTGGCCTCCGACGAGACCTGGCCGGTGACGCTGGACGTGTACGGCCAGATCAAGGACGGCCTGTCCCTGGGCCTGAACGGGACGGACTGCGAGCTGATCGACGTGGAGACGGCGACGGACGACACCGGGGCGGCGCAGTCCTTCACACTGATCATGCGCCGCTTCGGCCACGGCGTGGGCATGAGCCAGCGGGGCGCCCAGTGGATGGCCGGGGCGTACGGCATGAGCTGGCGGCAGATACTGGCGTTCTACTATCCCGGCGTGACCCTCGAGCGGATGGCCTGGCCCGAAGGGGCGCTGACGTCGCTGGACGCGCTGTCCGGCAGCGTGGGCGCGGCCCGGCCTGACCCCACCTTCCGGCCCCTGCCCGAGCCCAGGGACGGCGAGGCCTACGCCACCGTCACCGCCACCGCCCTGAACGTGCGCAAGGCGCCCTCCACCGACGCCGCCGTGATCGAGCGCCTGCAAAAGGGCCGGCGGATCGTCGCCGCCCGAACCCCCGACGCCGACGGCTGGGTAAAGGTCCACACCGGCGAGGTGGACGGGTTTGTGAAGGCGGAGTACCTTGAATTCTGATTTGTCGCAACCCGACAAATCATAATTCAGTGGTTAGTATTTAGTGTTTAGTGTTTAGTGAAGGAGGAAATCCTTACGGATTTCTTTTGACTTAAGGAAATACCGCACAATGCTCGCGGCCCATTAGCGGGTGAATTTCAGCCGCTTGCTGCCTGCAAAAATCTCGATTACCCGCCAGGTAACCTTCGATTTTTGAAGTCCGCAATCGACTAAAATTCCCTCCGCTACTGAACCACTCGATTATGCGGCATTTCCTTAAAGGCTCAAGTAAAGGTGATACCTCTGCCGTTTCCATTGGATCAGAACAAATCCCGTAGGGATTTGCATCGCCACCAGATACCAACCACTAAATACTAAATACTCGAATTGTCCAGGAGAACACCGACATGAACAAACGCTTCCACTTCATCCTTACGCTGGTCGTCCTTGCCTCGGTCCTGTGGCCGGGGCTGGCTGGCGTGGGCGTTGCGGAGGGGTCGGAGGACGCCGACACCCTGGCGGCGGGGGCGCTGGTGGGGGTGGACCTGGACGCGGGGGCGTTCGCCTGTGAGTTCACGGCCCCGTCGGGCAGCGTCTACGACGTGTGGGTGTTCCCGGAAGATGACGGCGCGCCCGCGGTCAGCGCGAAGCTGTGGCGCGGGGAACGGCTGGTGGCCGAGGGCGAGGGCGGCATGCCCGCCCTGAGCCTGCGCCTGGCCGCCGGGACCCGGTACCGGCTGGAGCTTTCCGGCTCGGGCCGCGGCCGGCTGGAGCTGGCGCGGCACGCCCTGTCCCGGTGCTTTGCGCTGCCGATGGTGCTGAAGTCGGCGGGGGACGCTTACTCGAAGGCCTTCGTGCGGGAAGGGGACGCCCACTGGTACGCGCTGGACGCGGAGGACGGGCGGCCGGTGTCGATGCTGGCGACGCCCAGCCGTCAGGACATGCGCCTGGACGCGCTGCTGTTCGACGGGGAGGGCCACCTGCTGAAGTCGGGCAGCCACACCGCCGGGGGCGCGTGCCTGCTGGACTTTACGCCCGAGCCGGGGAAGCGGTATCGGGTGCGGCTCACCTGCCCCGAGGGCGAGACGGGCCTGTACGACCTGAAGCTGGAGCGCCTGGCGGGGGAGGCGCTGCCGGAGCGTGTGACGCTGTCCCGGCACAGGACGACCATCGAGGGCCGGGACACCGTGGCGCTGACGGCCCAGCTCACCCCCGAGGGCGCGGGCGGCACGCTGTACTGGGAGAGCAGCCAGAGCGCGGTGGCCTGGGTGGACGCCCAGGGCCGGGTGACCGGCCGGGCGGCGGGCTCGGCGGTGATCACCGCCTACGCGCCGGGGGGCGTCAGCGACGCCTGCGTGGTGGAGGTGACCCCCGTGGCGGTGACGGGCGTGGCGCTGCTTTCGGAGCGGATGACCCTGAGCGTCGGCGACGACGCGGCCATCGGGTGCGACGTGCTGCCGGAGAACGCCACCGACACCCGCCTGAGCTACGAGGCGACGCCCAAGGGCATCGTGGAGGTCGACAGCCGGGGCGTGCTGCGCGGCGTGGCCGAGGGCGACGCCACGGTGACGGTCACCTCCCGGGACGGCGGCTTTGCCGACGCGCTGGCGGTGCACGTGAACCCGGCTCCCCGGCGCTGGCGGGCGGTGCTGGTGGGCGAGCAGAACTACGCCGAGGGCGTGGCGGCGGTGCGCACCGGCTCCATCCATTCGGTGACGGGCCTGCGCAGCATGCTGGAAAACCTGTCCTTCGACGGGGCCCGGTTCCAGGTCAGCACCCTGCTGGACGCCTCCCGGGACGAGGTGCTGGCGGGCATCGAGAACGGCTTCTTCGACG
Source organism: Clostridia bacterium (assembly GCA_045601625.1). Classification (GTDB taxonomy): domain Bacteria; phylum Bacillota; class Clostridia; order Christensenellales; family Aristaeellaceae; genus UBA2862. The sequence goes on from JAZSAA010000290.1 coordinate 18,959, forward strand.
CCGGGGAGCGGGACCTGTCCCTGTTCTACATCACCTGCCACGGCTACTACGCCGGGGGCATGACTTGTTTGCAGATGTACGACGGCTCGGTGCTGGCGGCGGCTGAGCTGGCCCAGGCCCTGCGGGACGTGAAGGGCGACGTGCTGGTGGTGATCGACTGCTGCGGCAGCGGCGGGGTGATCGGCAGGGCCAGCGGCACCGACGACATCCTCAAGGGCATAGACGGGGTATTTGACGGCGTCGTGGGCCCCGCGGTGATGGGCGGCAGCCGCTTCCGGGTGCTGGCCAGCGCGGCCCTGGAGCAGGAGAGCTATCGCGTCAGCTTCGGGGGCAGCGGCGGCGAGGCGGACATGTCCACCGTGTTCGCCCGTGCCCTGTGCGAGGCCGGGGGCTGGAACATCGACCGGGGCGCGCGCACCGCCCTGCGGGCCGACCGCAACTACGACGGCCGGGTGACCCTGACGGAGCTGTACGCCTACGCCGAGCGCAGGGTGATGTGGTACCTGAACCAGACCGGCCGGCTGACCGACGCCGTGGACCAGTACGTGCAAACCGTCCAGCTCTGGCCCGAGGGGGACCGGCTGGTGGTGATGCAGAGGTAGGCTGGAAAGGATTTGCCGGAGGGCAGATCCTTTTTTGGCGGAGCCCTGATCGCGCCTTCGCTTCTGCCGAATCCCCTGCCCGCGCGGCATGACATTTGGATGTCGAAAATGTATCATTCATCCGAAAGCCGTTGCCTTTGGGCGGCTTTCATGGTATGATGGTGCCATGGAAAAATGACCACTTATACGGTTTCAAGGAGGACAGGAGCATGAGCATGAACCTGATTGCGATGCTGGTCAGCCTGGCCATGATGCTGACCGGCGCCGGCGGGGCTGCCCGGCCGGAGTCGCTGCCGGCGGCCGCGACCGCCCGGACGGTGACGGTGAGCAACGTGACCATCGACTGGAACGGCGAGACGCTGCGGCTTGCGCCCCAGGCTCACGTCGGCGTGTCCACCGACGGCGAATCGGCCGTGTACGATTTCGGCGTCGACCTGGACGGCAAGGAGCTGCTGCCGGTGCAGGTGTCCGTCGGCGAGAAGGGCATCACCGCCCTCTACGGCAAGAACGGCATGGCCGTGAACGTCACCGCGGGGGCCCTCGAGGGGCTGGCGGCGCAGCTGGAGGCCCAGATGAACGCCTCGCTGGCGCAGTCCGGCGGGGACGGGGTCGAGCTGATGCGATTCCTCACCGGCGAGTACATGCCCGCCTACGCGAACCTGCTGCAGCTGGCCATGGACCGCGAACGGTACGAGGAGATCAACGCCAGGGCCCAGGCCGTTTTCAACCGGGTGATCGACCGGGGCGAGGGCACGCCCGCAAAGCTGGAGGGGGAGGCGGCGCAGTACGACGTCACCGCCTACAGCTACAGCATTGACGCCATGCAGATGGCGGCGCTGACCGACGCGGTGTACCAGGAGGTCCCCGAGTTCAACGACTACTACAGCGCCCTGTTCAGGCTGTACGACATGCTGCCCGAGGAATCCGGCCTGCGGGGCCTGGACAGCTTTACCGCCCTGTTCGAGCGCTTCGGCGTGCAGATGCGGCTGGACATCGAGGAGAAGCGCACGGAGGACGGCGCGGTGGACGACATGGACGGCGTGCTGACCGTCGACGTGAACAGCATGCTGGCCGTGCCCGCGACCGACGCCGAGGTTTCACAGGCGCTGGCGGACGGCACGGACGAGATTGCGCCGGAGGCGACGGAAGCGCCCGCCCAGCCCGCGCTGGAGCCCATCGTGATGAACCTCCACAGCCTAAAGACGCCGGAGTACAGCGAGGCCAACGTCACCTGCACCTATGCCCTGGACGGGCGGCACACCCTCGACATCGCCTTCACCGCCAGCGACGGGGACGGCGTGCAGGAGTTCGAGGCCACCGTGTTCCAGACCGAGGACGGCAAAAAGACCCACGGCGGCAAGGTGTCCGGCTACAGGGTCGAGGACGGGACGGATACCGTCAGCTACAACGTGGGCATGAAGGCCATCCGGCAGGACGCCGCCAGGGTGGAGGCCATGTTCTTCGGCGTGGAGAACGCCGACGGCACCTCTGAAAACAGCTTCGCCGTCGATGTGCGCACCCGGAAGCGCAGCGCGGGCCTGTCCTTCGACCTGGCCGTCACCAACGACGCCATCGAGGACGCCGCCAGCGCGGCGGAGCCCGCCTGCGTGATCGACGACCTGTCCCAGGAAGGCATGCAGGCCCTGGCGAGGGACCCGGCCAGGATCGGCGCGCTGATGCAGGCGGCGGGCGCGCTGGCCGTGGACTTCAACCAGCTGGCGTCGGATCCCGGCGTGAAGAGCGCGCTGGCGCTGGCCCGGCACCGCAGCCTGCCCATCGACGTGGAGGACCTGGACGACGAGGATTTCGACATCGACATGGACTTCGGCGGCGAGCCCGAGGGGGACGGTGAGTACGGCCTGGTGATCGGCGACGACGGCGAGTACGAGCTGGCGCCCGGGGACGGCGACGAGACCGCCTTTGACTTCGACGATGAGCCCGTGGAGGACGACGGCGTGCTGGCATTCGCCGAGCCCCGGCTGACCTGGCTGCCCGACGGCTGGAAGGTGGCCGGGACCGAGGTCGACACCGCCTACGACTGGGTGCAGATGAGCATCGTCGACGCCGACGGGGCCGAGTGCGCCTACGCCATATTCTTCCTCGACACCGAGGCCGAGACCGCCAATTACATCGTGCAGAAAGACGGCAAGGTGCTGGACGGCCGCATGATGAACGTGACCGACTTCGGCGAGGGCGGCCTGTCCGTCACCGTCAGCGAGTCCGGCATGTACGGCAACCTGATGTTTACCTCCGAGGCGATCGAGCTGGACACCATCGGCAGGATCGTGGCGGGGATTGAATTCTGATTTGTCGCGGAGGCGACAAATCAGAATTTCAGTGGTTAGTATTTAGTATTTAGTGGTTAGTGGAGGAGGAAATCCTAACGGATTTCTTTTGATTCAAGGGATCAAGAAACGTTGAAGCCTCTACCGTTTCCTTATAATCAAACAAATCCC
>JAZSAA010000291.1:0-3534 GCA_045601625.1 Clostridia bacterium
GTTAGTATTTAGTGGCGGTGCAAGCGGCGCGGTTTTCAAATTTTCAATTTGAAAATCCGCGGTTTCGGCCTTCGGCCGAAACTGACTTGCCCGAATTGGAAATTCGGTCAAGTCACCAGCCCTGACGGATTTGTTTGATTAGAGGAAATCGGCAGAGATTTCAACGTTTCTCGATTGTTTGAATCAGAAGAAATCCGCAAGGATTACCTCCTCCACTAACCACTAAATACTAAATACTAAATGCTAACCACTGAACTTCTCCCACCAAAAACCCTCCAACCGGTTCGCTCCGGTTGGAGGGTTGCGCGTTGCTTCGCCTTACTTCTTGGCGATGTACTTGCGGATATCCAGCGCGACGGCCAGCACGATGACCAGGCCCTGCACGACGTAGTTGTAGTAGGGGTTGACACCCAGGAACTGCAGGATGATCTTCAACAGCTCGAACACCAGCACGCCGACCAGTATGCCGGGCACGGTGCCGATACCGCCGGTGGTGGAGACGCCGCCGATGGTGCAGCCCGCGATGGCTTCCAGCTCGTAGCCCTGGCCCATGGAGGCCGAGGCGCCGCCGGACTTGGCCGCCAGCAGGTAGCCGGCCAGCGCGTACATCACGCCTGCGGTGGCGTAGATGCGCACCAGGGTGAAGGTGGTGTTGACGCCGGAGACCTCGGCCGCCACCTCGTTGCCGCCGATGGCGTACATGTACTTGCCGTGGCGGGTCTTGTTGTAGATGAACCAGAACAGCACGCCGAAGATCGCCGCCACGAACAGCAGGTAGGGCAGGTGGAAGCTGCGGGTGTTGCCGATGCGGCCGTTGATCAGCGTGGTGTAGATCTTCTGGAAGCCGCCGATGGGCTGCGCGTCAGAGATCACCAGCGAGATTCCGTAGATGATCGTCTGGGTACCCAAGGTGGCGATGAAGGGCGGCACATGCAGCTTGGTGACGATGAAGCCGTTGATCAGGCCCCAGACCAGGCCGATGAGCAGCACGATGATCAGCACCAGGCCGATGTTCATTTCCGGAACGAACTTCCACAGCTTGTTGGCGTAATCGCCCTTCTGGCACAGTATGCCCGCCACCACGGCGGCGAAGCCCACCTGGCGGCCGGCGGAAAGGTCGGTGCCCTTGGTGATCAGGCAGCCGGACACGCCCAGCGCGATCAGGAAGCGGACGGCGGTGTTGCTCATCAGGTTGGAAAAGTTCGCCCAGGAGAAGAAGTTGTCCTTCAGGCAGCCCACCACGATGGCCGCCACGACCAGCAGCAATGCGATGGGGTTGCCCTTGATCAGCCCGATTATCTTTGCGCCGGTGCTTTTATTCGTCTTATTCATTTCACTGTTCCCCCTCGTTTACTCAAACTGCGTAGCCAGGGCCATGATGTTCTCCTGGGTCGCCTCGCTGCCGTCGATAAAGCCGGTGACGCGGCCGTCGCACATGACCATGATTCGGTCGGACATGCCGATCAGCTCGCTCATTTCGGAGCTGATCATGATGATGCTCTTGCCCTCCTTGGCCAGGTCCGCGATGATGCAGTAGATCTCGTACTTCGCGCCGACGTCGATGCCGCGGGTGGGCTCGTCCAGGATCAGCACGTCCGGGTCGTTGGCCAGCCAGCGACCCACCAGCACCTTCTGTTGGTTGCCGCCGGAGAGGGACTTGATCTGGGTCTTGGAGGACGGCGTCTTGATGTTCATCTTCTTCACGTTGTCCTGCACCAGCTGCTCCACCTTTTTGCCGTTGATGACAAAGCCGTGGTCCAGGTACTTGTTCAGCGAGGAGATGGAGATGTTGTCCGCCACGCTGAGCACGCCCAGTATGCCGCTGCCGCGCCGGTCCTCGGTGAGCATGGCCACGCCCTGGTCGATGGCGTCCTTGGGGCGCTCGATCTTCAGCGGCTTGCCCTTATAGAAGATTTCGCCGGTGGTATGGCTGCGGATGCCGAACAGGCCCTCCATCAGCTCGGTGCGCTGGGCGCCCACCAGGCCGCCCACGCCCAGGATCTCGCCCTTGCGCAGCTGGAAGTTGACGTGGCGGAACGAGCGGGGGTTGATGGAGGTGAAGTCCTTCACCTCAAACACCACCTCGCCGGGCACGTTCTGGCGGGGGGGGTACAGGTTGTGCAGCTCGCGGCCCACCATCTGGGTGATGATCTTGTCGGTGGTCAGCTCGCTGGCCTCCCAAGTGCCGATGTACTTGCCGTCGCGCATGATGGTCACTTCGTCCGCGATGCGCAGGATCTCGTCCATCTTGTGGGAGATGTAGACGATGGCCACGTTTTCGGCCTTCAGGTCCTCGATGATGCGGAACAGCGCCTCGACCTCGTTGCTGGTCAGCGACGAGGTGGGCTCGTCCAGGATCAGCACCCGGCAGTTGGCCGACACGGCCTTGGCGATCTCCACCGACTGCATCTGGGAGACGCTCAGCTCGCCCACCTTTTGTTTGGGGTCGAAGGTCATGCGCACCTTTTTCAGAAGCTCCGCAGTGTCCTCGTACATCTTTTTGTGGTCGACGATCGGTATAAAGCCCAGGGCCTTCTTCATGGGATAGCGGCCCAGGAAGATGTTTTCGCCCACGGTGCGGGCGGGGATGGGCTGCAGCTCCTGGTGCACCATGGCGATGCCCTTGGTGAGCGCGTCCATCGGGTCGGTGATGACGACAGGCTGCCCGTCCATGCGGATCTCGCCCTCGTCCATCTTGTAGATGCCGAACATGCATTTCATCAGCGTGGATTTGCCCGCGCCGTTTTCTCCCATCAAGGCATGCACCTTGCCCGGACGCAGCTTCAGCTGCACGCCGTCCAGGGCCTTTACGCCGGGGAACGACTTGCAGACGCCGCTCATCTCCAGTACGAATTCAGACATTCCGGCATACCCCCTTTCTTTTTTCGCGTCAGCGCTCTTCCCACCGCCTCCGCTTCCGGGAGCCATGGGAAAAGCGCTGTATGGCCAGTTCCGGTCCGTAAGGTTTGCGGAATCGGCGAAAAATTCAAAATGACGGGTGGAACAGCATCTGCCCACCCGTCAATGTGCGCCTACTCAGTCAGGCTGCATGAGAGGGTGTCGAATCAATAATTCGCCTCGGCGTAAGCCTTGTCCACCTTCACGTAGTCGACGATGTAGTAGTTCTCGATCTCCTCGCCGTTGAGCAGCTTCACAGCCGCGTCGACCGCCGCGTGGGACTGACCAACATGGTCGTTCAGCACGGTGCCGGTCATCTCGCCAGCCTTGATCAGGTCGATGGCCTCGGCCAGAGCGTCAACGCCCAGCAGATAGATGTCCTCGCCCACCTTGCGGCCGGCGGTCTGGATGGCGGTAGCGGCGCCCAGAGCCATGGCGTCGTTGTTGCAGAACACGACCTCGACCGCGTCGCCGTAGCTGGTCAGCGCGTTGGCGCACAGCTCCTGGCCCTTGGTCTGATCCCAGTTGCCCACCTGGTCGTCCAGGCACTCAACCTCGATGCCCGCGTCGGTCAGAGCCTTCACGGAGAACTCGGTGCGGTACTGGGCGTCGATGTTCTCGGGGTCGCCCTCGATC
>JAZSAA010000292.1:0-4636 GCA_045601625.1 Clostridia bacterium
TCGAACTCCGGGTTTTTCACGCCGGCATAGATGATGGCCGTCATGCCCTCCCGGAAGTCGTCGCCGGCCAGGTTGTTGTCCTTCTCCTTCAAAAGGCCCTGGCGGCGGGCGTAGTCGTTGAACGCCTTGGTTACGGCGGCCTTGAAGCCGATCTCGTGATAGCCGCCCTCGTTGGTGGGGATGTTGTTCACGAACGAGGCGATGGTGTCGGTGTAGGAATCGGTGTACTGGATCGCCACCCGCACCAGCGTGCCGTCCTTCGTGGCCTCGAACACGATAGGGTCGGTGATGGTATTCTTGTCGGCGTTCAGGTACTGCACGAAATCGGCGATGCCGCCCTCGTAGCAGTATTCGTAGACCCGCTTCTCCGGGTCCTTGACGCGCTCGTCGGTGAACACGAACTTCACGCCCCTGTTGAGGTAGGCCAGTTCGCGGATGCGGCGACGCACGGTGTCGGAGTTGAAGTTCACATCCTGAAACACCCGCGCGTCGGGCTTGAAGCACACCACGGTGCCCCGCTTGCGGGTGTTGCCCAGCTTCTGAAGCGGCGCGACGGGCTTGCCGCTGACGATCTTGCCGGTCTTGGGATCGGGCACCGATTCAAAGCGCTGCTGGTAGTGGCTGTAGTCCTTGTACACGTCCACCACCATCCACTCGGACAGGGCGTTCACCACGGAAGCGCCCACGCCGTGCAGGCCGCCGGAATAGGCGTAGTTCTTGTCGGGGAACTTGCCGCCGGCGTGCAGCTGGGTGTAGACCACCTCGACCGCCGAGACGCCCAGCTTCGGGTGGATGTCCACCGGTACGCCGCGGCCGTTGTCACTGACCTCGCAGGAGCCGTCCTTCTTCAGTGTAACGTTGATCTCGCTGGCGAAGCCGTTGGCGGCCTCGTCGATGGCGTTGTCCACGATCTCCCAGATCATATGGTGAAGGCCCCGGGGACCGGTGGAACCGATGTACATGCCGGGCCGCATGCGCACCGCGTCCAGTCCCTCCAGGACCTGTATGTCATTTGCGGTATATGTCTGTGCCATTTCTTCCTCCGAAGATTCCAATATTTCCACCGACCGTTCGGTACATGCAATTCCATCAATGTAGCGGCGGCCTCCAGGCCGCCTTTACACATTATACATCGCCGGTGTTAAATCCAAAACCTCACGCCCTTATCGAGCCGATGGCGGAGAACAGTATGAACACGAACAGGTTCACCGCCACGATCCCAGCGCCTGTGGGCAGCGAGTACACGCAGGACAGCAGCATGCCCACGGCGAAGCAGAACACCGACACAACGGCCGAGCAAACCGTGACCCCCTTAAACCTGGAGAACAGCCGCATCGACGAAAGCGCCGGGAAGATGATCAGGCTGGAGATCAGCAGCGTGCCCATCATGCGCATGCCCACCACCACCGTCAGTGCCGTCAGCAGCGCGATCAGCATATTGTAGGCCCCGGCCTTCACGCCGGTGGCCCGGGCGAAGGCCTCGTCGAAGGTGACGGCGAATATCCGGGGGTAGAACAGCACGAACAGAACCAGCACCACCGCCGACAGCGCCAGCGATACGTACACGTCCGAGGCGCTCATGGCCAGGATGGACCCGAACATGTAGTTGTACACATCCACGTTCATGCCGCTGGTCATGCTGGTGACGATCACGCCCGCCGCCAGGGCGCTGGTGGAGATCAGGGCGATGGCCGAATCCCCCCGCATGCTGCTGCGCTCGCTGATGCGCAACAGCAGAAACGCGCACAGCACGACGATGACCAGCGTAAAGGGCATCGGATTGGCGGCAATGCCCCTGCACAGCCCCGCGATGCCCCCGCGAAGGCCCTCGGGCAGGAATGCGGGCAAGCCGTCGGCGGTGACGAAGCCCAGGGCCATGGCCACCGTCAGCGACCCGAAGCCCACGTGGGACAGGCCGTCGCCGATCATCGAATAGTGCTTCAGCACCAGCGTCACGCCCAGCAGAGACGCGCACAGCGACACCAGCCCACCCACCATCAGCGCACGCTGTATGAATTTAAAGCCCAGGTAGACGCCGAACTCGGCGAAGGCTTCGCCGATGGCCCGCAGGTTGAACAGCGCCCACACCAGCGCCAGGGCCAGCACCGTCCACAGAAGGACGGCCTTGTGCCGCTGGTGCCGGGCCTCGCCGGTTTCATCGTGGCGCGCGAATAAGTTTTGCAGCCAGTTAGCCACGGGTTCCCACCGTCCTCTCCGCAAAGCCGGCGCGGTATTCCTCCACCCCGCCGAAGAAATCCACGCTCCGGTTCATCACCAGCACCCTGTTGGCGTCGCGCATCGCGCCGCCCAGGTCGTGGGACACCATCACCACGGCCACGCCGTGCTCTCGGTTCAGGCTGCGTATCACGTCATAGAACTCCGCCGCGGCGGCGGGGTCCAGGCCGGTCACAGGCTCGTCCAGCAGCAGCAGGGTATCGGTGGCGCACAGCGCCCAGGCCAGCAGCGTGCGCTGCTGCTGCCCGCCGGAGAGGTTGCGGTAGGACTTCTTTTTGAGCCCGGTCACGTCCAGCAGCGCCATGTTGGCGTTGGCCTTTGCCTTATCCGCCTTATTGTAGAAGAAGCGCCTGCCCATGCGGTTCACACACCCGGACAGCACCACCTCCTCCACCGAAGCGGGGAAATCCCGCTGGGCAGCGGTCTGCTGGGGCAGGTAGCCGATGCGCTCCTTCGTCAGGCCGTCGCCGTAGGTAATGCTGCCGGCGCGGGGGCGCACCAGGCCCAGCATTGCCCGCATCAGCGTGCTCTTGCCGGAGCCGTTCTCCCCCACGATCACCAGGTAATCGCCGGGGTCCACCTGAAAGCTGACCTTCTCCACGGCCACCACGCCCTCAAACGCAATGGTGACATCCTTCATGGCTATCAGCGACATGCTCCACCGCCTCTCCGCCGGCCTCCCGGCATTTTTCACACACACCCACCAGCAGGGTCTCCCGGGGGTCCAGCCGGAAGCCGGGCTCGGCCATCAGGTGGTCGGCCATGACGCCCATCAGTGCGCAGTCCACGTGCATCAGGTTGCCGCACCGGCGGCACAGCATGTGGAAGTGGCCGTCGCAGTCGGCGGCGTTCTCCACGTGCTGGTACTGGGTGACGCCCTCCACCCCCGGATACTTGCGCACGCTGCCCTGCTCGGCCAGCTGCTCGAGATACCGGTAGACGGTGGATCGCCCCACCTTTTCCCCCCGGTCCCGCAGCTCGAACACGACCTCGTCCACCGAGAAGTGCTGCATGCTGCGCTCCATCAGGAACTTTTGCAGCTCCCGCTTCTGGCGGGTGTTGTATTCGCCGCGCATCAGTTCAGCCCCTTTCGCACCGCCTCGAGATTGCGCGTCATCAGGCTGACGTAGGTCTCCCCGGCGTCAAACTCATCCTGGGTAACGGTCTGCATCGAGTGAAGCGTCAGGATCTCGGCCCCGGTCTCCTCGGCCACGGTCCTGGCCACCGCCTGGGTGCTCATCTCGATGGCGTACACCGCCGGAATCCTGTCCTCCGCCACCCGCCGGATCAGCTCCATCAGGATACGGGGCGTGGGCTCGCTGTCGGCGGTGCAGGAAGGAAAGGCGGCCAGGTAGTCCAGGCCGTACTCCCGCGTGAAATACAGGAAGGGAAAGCGGTCGGCGAACACCAGCTCCCGCCGCTTGCCGTTGGCGACGACCTCCCGGAAGGCGGCGTCCAGTTCGGCGATCTGGGCGATATAGTCCTCCGCCGCCGCGCGATAGGCGTCCGCGTTGCCCGCGTCCAGGCCGCACAGTGCGTCCGCAAGGGCCCGCATCATCGCCATGGCGTTCTTCGGGCTGGTCCAGATGTGCTCGTCGTACTCCGGGGCGTCATGGGCGTCGTGGGCCTCGCCGCCTTCCTCCTCCAGCGGCGTCACCGCGTCCATCATCCTCAGCGCGACAGGCGCATCGGCGCCGTCAAAGCCGGAGAGTATGTTGTCCGCCCAGGCGTCGCCCTCGCCGCCGATGTACACGAACAGGTCCGCCTGGCCGATGGCGACGATGTCCGCCGGGGTGGGCTCGTAGCCGTGGACCTCCACGCCGGGCTTGATCAGCAGCGAAACCTCGCCCCGTTCCCCCGCCACCTGGCGGGCGAAATCATAGCAGGGAAAGTTTGCGGCTACCACCTTCAGCCGCCCCTCGGCCACGGCCGGGAGGAACGCGAGCGCCAGCAGCGTCAGGAATAAAAGAAAGGTTCTCTTCATTTCCGCACCTCATTTTGAAATACGATTTCAATTTCATTTTCATATTATACCGGCTCGCGTGTTCCATGTCAACCGCCGGTCGACCCTTTTGCATGCTATATATAGTTTAAATTTTGTCGCATTCCCGTCCCCCGTGATTGACGTTGTTACGGGGTTGTGCTATACTTATCCCAAATCCAAGGAGAAAGAGGTAAGAACATAATGGCGAATATCGATCTGACCAAATACGGCATTACCGGTACGACCGAAATCGTGCACAACCCCTCCTACGAATATCTCTACGAGGCCGAGATGGACCCGTCCCTCACCGGCTATGACGTAGGCGTAAATACCGAGCTGGGCGCGGTGAACGTGATGACCGGCATCTACACCGGCCGCTCCCCCAAGGACAAGTACATCGTCATGGACGAGAACTCC
>JAZSAA010000293.1:0-2067 GCA_045601625.1 Clostridia bacterium
GCGGCGTTGGACGCCCTGCCGTAGCGGGCGATGAAGTCCTAATGCGCGGCGTGATCCCGGTACTTGTCAATTCTCATTCGTCGTTTTCGTCCTTTCCTCCAACCACTTCATCGCGGCCGGATAGTTCATCATCATTTCATCCGTCTCCAGCATAGGCATGGTGGTCAGGCCCATCTCCAGCATCATGCGGACGTCGTCCACGACCCTGTAGCGGATACCGACGGCTTTCAGCCTGCTCTCCAGCACCTCGCAGCAGGGGCAGTGATTCGTGTAGAGGACGACGCTCACTCCGCCGCCTCCAGATCGTCAAAGGCCACGGGGATGGTCTTTTTCGCCTGCTCCAGCAGGTCGGTCATCTATGCCCGAATCTCCGGATAGGCCGCCGGGCTGGTGCGCAGCGCAAAGATATGCCACCACTCCCTCAGGTTGGCCTTCATCACGATGCGGGTTGCCGTGGAGTTGGGCAGCACCTTCCTCGCGTCCTGCGGTAGCCAGCCGCATTCCAGCAGCTTGTGGTAGGTCCTCTCAGTTTCCGCCATGCTGATGCGCCAGATGGCAGAGGCTGTGTCACCGGAGATGAAGCATTCCGGTTCGATAAAGGCGATCTCGCCGTTCATACATACATATCGCTGGCTCTCAATGGCAAAGCTGGCCAGGCGGTGCCGGGTGATCTCAGCCATGACGTCCCGGGAGGTGACCAATTCCACGGTCATGTCCGCGAATTCCAGCGGGGACAGGTGCCCGCGCCGGATCTATCCCTGCACAAAGCCCGGCGCGCTGTCCGCCGTGATCTTCTCCTCGGACCGATAGCAGTTGCGCCCGGCCTGTTCGATGCGGCGAAGGGCTTCCGCGCCGTCAGTCGGAGCCAGTATCTTCGCCGTCTGCCTGATGATCTTCATGCTCGTTCTCTCCTTCTGCGATCCCGTCGCTGGGGATCGCGTCGATTCTCGCGCCGATGGTCCTGGGCGTCAGGGCACAACTGACGACCCTGCCGTCCTCCAGGAGAATCAGCGCCTTGGTCGTCCTGCCGAACGACAGGTCGAAATGCAGCTTGTGTTCCTTGGCGTTCTTCAGCTATCGCTTCGCGCAGGCCGTACCGGGCGTCAGGATCACCACGATGCGGTTGGCACAGAGCATGTTGCCGAAGCCCACATGGACAAAGCGCTACTGATTAGTTCCCATGCAAATTCCTCCTTGCGTATTCCCCGAATGGGGTTGGTAGGAGCAGCGAGACTTGAACTCGCACGCCTTCCGGCAGAGGTTTTAGAGACCTCCGTGTCTGCCAATTCCACCATGCTCCCCCATAGCGGCCGGCATTGCCGCCGGCCGCCGTGAATCACACGACCACTTCGTAGCCGGTGATCCAAAGGTCGCAGGTGTCGTGGCGGGGACGCGCCTTGCCGTCCACATAGGTGTAGGCGGGCTTGCGTTCCCATGACAGCAGTCGAAGTATCTCCCCAGCTTCCAACGGTTTGGTCTTGAACAGCGCTTTCTTGAGCTTCATGACGCCCGTCCGCCCGGTGGCCAGACTGCACAGCTTGACCCTGGGGCTGTAGCGATCGTCCACCTCCAGCACGGCGTATTCGTCGCGCAGCTCAGGGAAGGTGCTCACGGGCGTACCGCAGTGCTCGATCTCAAAGCGGATCAGCTCACGCGGCGGGATCTCCTCGTCCGGCATCTCACCCTCCAGCCTGCGGAGGATCTTCAGCCGGGCTTCCTGGGTCTTCTGAATGTGCGTCTTGGAGAATCGGAATTCCCCGTTGCGGAACTCGCGGTAGAGCTTCTACAATTTGCCGCTCCCTCCGAATTCCCTGAAGTAGTCCAGTCGTATCAAGATTTCAATCACCTGCGAATCAAAGGCCGGATGGACCTCCATGTCGTAGAGCAGGTCGGTGAAGCAGACGTAGAATTCGTCCTTCATCCTGTACAGCGCGTCCGCCACCTTGCGGCTGACGTGCTTGACCGAGCTCTATGCGTCCGAGATCGTGTTCCCGGCGTGGTCGATGTAGAAATCGCGGTTGTCCTGCCGGAATTTGCAGGGCACCACGCGGATTCCGAAGCCCCGCT
>JAZSAA010000294.1:0-3446 GCA_045601625.1 Clostridia bacterium
TCACCTGTTCTACCAATACCACCCCTACGACTCCCACTGGGGGCCGATGCACTGGGGCCACGCGGTGTCGGCGGACCTGCTGCACTGGCGCTACCTGCCCGCGGCCATGGCCCCGGACATGCCCTACGACCGGGAGGGCTGCTTTTCCGGCAGCGCCGTCACGCTGAAGGACGGCCGACAGCTGCTGATGTACACTGGCGTGGCCGAGGAGACCGGCCCCGACGGCACACCCCGGAAGGTGCAGACCCAGAACCTGGCTTTCGGGGACGGGACCGATTACGTCAAGTTCGGGGGCAACCCGGTCATCACCGCCGCCGACCTGCCCGAGGGCGGCAGCCGCTATGACTTCCGGGACCCGAAGCTTCTGCAATGTGCGGACGGCTGGCGCTGCATCGTGGCCAACGACCAGATCGGCGAGGGCGGCAGGATGCTGCTGTACAAAAGCGACGACCTGTCCCACTGGCAGCTGGAGCGCATCGTGGCCGAGAACAGGGGCCGCATGGGCCTGATGTGGGAATGCCCGGACCTTTTCACGCTGGACGGCTGTGAGGTGCTGCTGGCCAGCGCCCAGGACATGCTGCCCAAGGGATTTGAGTACCACAACGGCAACGGCACCTTCTGCCTGCTGGGGCGCCAGGATGAAAACGGGGATTATGTGTGGGAAAAGGACCACGCCCTGGACTACGGCATCGACTTCTACGCGCCCCAGACCGTGCTGACGCCGGACGGGCGACGGGTGATGATCGGCTGGATGCAGAACTGGGACACCTGCAACCTGCACGTGAAGTCCACCCCCTGGTTCGGCCAGATGAGCCTGCCGAGGGAGCTTTCCGTGCGAAACGGGCGGCTGTATCAACAGCCCCTGAGGGAGCTGGAAGCGCTGCGGGGGCCGCTGGTACAATACGATAATGTGGAGATCGAAGACGGCGAAATCGAGCTGCCCGACATCCGGGGGCGCATGGTAGATATGGAAATCGAGATCGAGCCCGCGGCGGACGAGCTGTTCAACCGCTTCGCGGTGCGCTTCGCAAAGGACGCGGACCGCCACACCGGCTTCAGCTTCCGGCCCAGGGAAGCGGTGGTGAAGGTGGACCGCAAGTTCTCCGGCAGCCGCCGGGCCATCATCCACCAGCGCCGCGCCAAGGTGGACCACGAGCACGGCCGGCTGAAGCTGCGCCTGATCCTGGACCGCTTCAGCGTGGAGGTCTTTATCAACGACGGCGAAAAGGTGATGAGCGCCACCGTGGGCACCGACCAGAGTGCGCAGGGAATCTCGTTCTTCTGCGACGGGAGGGCGCGGTTCAGCGTGAGGGCGTGGGAGTTGAAGGTGTGAGTCAGGGAACCTGTCCCCATCACTCATTTCCCGACGAAAAAGAGCGGAAAGCACAACAGCTTCCGCTCTTTGCATAATCAATGCTTTTCATTTCTTACTGCACTTTGCGTATTCCTCAAACCCATAGCGGTCAAGCTCTCCCGTATAGGCGCACACGCCCACGCGGGGGGAGTTGGTGACAGGCAGGGTCATGTCCGGGTCAAGCTCGGACTTCTCCGCGCAGGCCCTGCAATAGCACGGACGCTCTTCCCTGGACATATCCACCAGCTCCGCGGGCTTTCCGCACTCGGCGCACTTCCATTCAATGGGCTTGTTCCTGGCCAGCAGGCGCACGGCCTCGCGCTGCTTTTTGCGGCGGGTCCGCCCTATGAAGCTGACCAGCAGCTCGGTGGTGTCTCCGAAGTCGTATTCATAGCCGATCTGCGCGCCCTCGGGGAAGGCGCTCAGCTTGCGGCTCATCGAGTATTCCCGGTAGCCTGAACCCATGAAGGCGCTCATGTGGCCGCAGCATTCCAGCCAGATCCTGCGCAGGAAATCGTCGAGGTTCTTCAGTGAAGCCGTCGTCGGCGCGTCCAGCAGCAGCCAGTAGCGCTTGTCCATGCCCTCCACCCTGATCAGGCAGCATTCCTGTTCCCCGTCGGGATCGCTGTGCTGCTTGAGGATGTGGTTCTTCATTGCCACCTTGCCCAGCTCGGCGCCGCAAAGATAGCAATTTCCCTTCTGTTGACTGGTCGCCATGTATACCCTCCTCTTATTGTTCCTCCCTCGCCACCGCCAGCATCAGCTTCAGGCGGTTTTCCTGGTTGACGCGGGTGGCGCCGGGATCGTAGTCGATGGGGACGATGTTGGCCTTGGGGTACTTCTCCCGCAGGGCGCGGATGGTGCCCTTGCCGGCGATGTGGTTGGGCAGGCAGCCGAAGGGCTGCACGCACACGATGTTGGGCACGCCGCTGTCGATCAGCTCGCACATCTCGGCGGTCAGCAGCCAGCCCTCGCCCATCTTGCAACCCACACCCAGCACGTCGCCCAGCTCCTTCCGGGTGGTCTTGTAGGGCGTCGGAGGATTGAAGCGGCTGTTATTCCGGATGGCCTTTGCGATGGTCTGCTCCACATGGTTCACGTAGCGCATCACCTGCTTGAAGCCGAACTGCTTGACCCTGTTGCCGCCGTACAGGTCCACGTCGTCGATGCTGTGGTCCAGGGCATTGAGCAGAAAGCCCATCAGCCCAGGCACGTTCACCTGGCAGCCCTGGTCCAGCAGGAACTGCCCCAAATGGTTGTTGGCCATGTGGGAATACTTGACGTAGATCTCGCCCACGATGCCCACCTGGATCCTGTCGGCAGATGTATGGGGCACGGCGTCGAAATCCCTGGCGATCTGCGCCACATTCCCCCTGAAGCGCAGCGCCGCGGCCCTGGGGTTGCGCCGGAACTGCTCCGTCAGGCGGTCGGCCCAGGCGTCCACCAGCACCGCGCAGGTGCCCTTTTCATTCTCGTAGGGCTCCACCTGGTTCTTCAGGCACATCAGCACGTCGGCGTAAAGGATCATCATCATGGCCTGGAGCAGCACCGTCAGCGTCAGCCTAAAGCCGCTGTTCTTCTCCAGCCCCACCGGGTTCAGCGAGATCACGGGCACGAAGCCCAGCCCCGCCTTGACCAGCGCCTTGCGCAGCAGGAAGATGTAGTTCGACGCGCGGCAGCCGCCGCCGGTCTGGGTGATGATCAAGGCGGTCTTGTGCACGTCGTATTTGCCGCTCTGCAGCGCGTCGATGAACTGGCCGATGCACAGCAGCGCGGGATAGCAGGTGTCGTTGTGCACGTATTTCAGGCCCGTCTCCACCACGGAGGGGCCTTCGTTCTGCAGCAGCTCCATGCGGTAGCCGTGCAGCTGGAACACGTCGCGCACCAGCTTCAGGTGCACCGGAAGCATGTTCGGGATCAGGATGGTGTAATCCCGCTTCATGTCCTGGGTAAATTCGATACGGTCTTGCATAGGTTTATTGTTCTTTCATTCCGATTTCGCGGATCGTGGCGGCGCAGGCGCCGCCGCTACGGGTTTCGGGCAGGCGGCGCATCGTCGCCCCTACAGGGGCACAGCCCGTGGCGGCGGGTT
>JAZSAA010000295.1:0-2966 GCA_045601625.1 Clostridia bacterium
CGCCCTGTCCTTCGGCCGGCGCTGGCGGAGCTACGAACGGGAGACGGCCTCGGGCGTGCGGGTGCGGGCGCTGACCAACGTGCGGGGCGCTGCGAAGCGGATGCTGGAGGTGGCCGCGGACGCCGTCGAGCGCTGTGAGGAATGGTTCGGCCCCTTTCCCGTGGATGAATTGGAACTGGCCCAGTCCGACGAACCGCTGGACGCGCGGGTTTTTCCCGGCGTCGTCTGGCTGCCTGCGGACCTGCTGGCGGCGAATCGGGCGGACGACCTGGCCCAGCGCCTCCGCTTCGCCGTGGCCCAGCAGTACTTCGGCCTGTCGGCCTGGGTTGAGCCCTCGGCGGACGCCTGGTTGAGCGATTCGGTGTGCGAATACGTCGCCTGCCTGCTGCTGGAGGCCGCGTCGGGGCGGGAGCGCTTCTTGGCCTATGTCAATCGGGACTGGGTCAGCGCGCTGCAACAGACGGTGCCCGGCGGCCTGCGGATCACCAGCGACGCGGCGCTGTTCGACGACGGCGCCTACCGCCTTGTGGTGCGGCAGCGGGGCGCGGTGGTGATGCACGAGCTGCGCCTGGCCATGGGCCTTGACGGCCTGCTGGCGGGACTGAGGACCTTTTACGGGATGGGCGCGGACGGGCACACCCTGACGGAACGGGATTTCGTCAGCGCCCTGGACGCAGCCACCGGCGAATCCTGGGAGGCATTCCTGACCGACTGGCTGTTCAACGTGGGGGACTACGTTCAGCAGGACATGACGTGGTACGAGTGACCAAGCATAAAACAGCCCCATCCTTCCACCCGGATGGGGCTGTTTTCGCGGCTCTGCCCGGCAGTTTACGCCTCCGTCTCCGGCATGATGGAGGCGGTGACCAGCTGGGCGACGCTGGCGAAGCCCTCGTCGGACACGGGGGTGAAGATGAACTGCACGTAGTTGCCGGATGCGGTGATGAACACGACGTACATGGCGTCCACGTCCGGGACGGAGAAGGATACGGCGTCCAGGCCGTTGAGGAGGCAGCGTTCGATTTCCGTCGCGCCGTTCGCCTCCAGGGTAGCGATGGTGTCCTCCATCGTCAAGCCCTCATTGCCGTTCAGATACTGGGCGTAGATGCCCGCCGAGCCGTCCGGCATCTCGAACTTGGCGAGGACCTCCTCGCCGTCCTCGTCGGTGAGGTCCAGGCCCTGAAAGACGTTGGGAACCCAGAATTGCAGCGCGATGTCGTCGAAGACGTACCATTCGCCGTCGATTCCGGCGGCCGCGCCTTCCACGTCCGACCAGTTGATGGCGGGAATCTCCTCCGCCAGCGCGCAGGGCAGCGCCAGCAGAAGGGCCAGGGCGATGAGGGTTGCAAGAAGCTTCTTCATGGATGGTTCCTCCTTTATGTTCACCCGATGAAATCGGGCGATGTCGGTGTTCGGGCATTCTCCGGGGGGGGGGAATGCCGTCGATATAAGCGAGGGTTCGGAACCCCTCCGCCTCGCTTCGCCCCTCGCCTCCCCTTCCGGGGGAGGCGAGGGATGCCTTCCGAAAGCCCCGATTGAAAGGGAAGGCGACTCCGGGACGGATGGGGTCGGGAGGTTTCGCCCACTGGGTTGACGGCGTTGCCCTCCGGGTTACGGCCGGTGTGGGTGGGCATGGACCGGCGCCGCGCCTGTTTTCAGGGGTTGCGGGTGAACCGCGCCAGCAGCAGCTCCTCCAGCATCACCAGCTCGCTCAGGGGATCGGTGACCTGCTCCGGCACGTACACCAGGCCCACCGCGTAGCGGGTCACCGCCGCCAGCATGATGTGAAAGGCGCTGGAAAACATCGATGCCTCCGGTATGTCCGTGCGCAGCGTGCCGTCCTCTCTGCCGAGTTCGTACAGCGCGTGAAACCGCGCGCCCAGTTCGTCCACCAGGCGCAGGTAGGGCTGTCGCTGAGCCGCGGTGCCGGTTTCATACCGCAGATAACTGTTGAAGTTGTAGTTGAAGCGCAGGATGTCGCTGTGATTTTGGTACAGGTCCAGGAAGCCGTCCAGGAAAAACCGCAGATATCCGGCCCCGGTCATCTGCACCAGCGCCTCAGGCGAAACTGAGGCGTCGTGACCGGCGATGTACGCGCTCCATTTCCATGTGCCGATGGCGACCACCAGGTCCAGCTTCGTGGTGAAGTAGCGATAGAGCGTCGCCCTTCCCACGCCGCAGGCCTTCGCGACCTCCGGCATGGTGACGGGCGCTATGCCCCTTTCCGAAAACAGCCGGAAGGCCGTTTCCATGATGTGCCGCGCCTTCGCCTGCTTCCAGGCCTTGCCCGTAGAATAGCCGTTCACGCTGTGTGTGCCTCCGGGTCAGTTACGGATTATTGAGATGTTGCGTCTCAATTATACAGCATTGAAGGCCGGTTGACAAGGGGGAAAGGCAAAAAAACAGCAGGTGCGTTGCTGCATCTGCTGTAAGGCGAATGGCGGGCTATTCCCCGGCCACGGCCTCGCTCAGTTCCTCCCAGGTCTCGTACAGTGCGTCGAGTTCATCCTGGGCCTCCCTGTGCTCCCGGGCCACACGGGCGGACTCGGCGGGGTTGGCGTAGATTTCCGGCTGGCCCATCTGGGCCTCCAGGTCGGATATGCGTTGCTCGGTGGCGGCGATGTCCGCCTCGGCCTTCTTCAGCTTCGCCTGGAGGGCCTTGGCGGATTCCTTCGCCAGCCGCTGGCGGCGCTTCTCCTTGTCGATCTGTGTGCGGGTAGCGCCCGGGGCGGCAAGATCCGCCTCGCCGGCGGCCTGCACCCGCTTCTTCTCAAGGTAGTCGTCGTAGTTGCCCAGGTATTCCACCGCACCCTCGGGGCTCATTTCGATGACCTTGGTGGCGACGCGGTTGATGAAGTAGCGGTCGTGGCTGACGGTGAGCAGCGTACCCTCGAAGTCCTCCAGCGCGGCCTCCAGCACCTCCCGGCTGTCCATGTCCAGGTGGTTGGTGGGCTCGTCCAGCAGCA